>NZ_MKGS01000113.1:0-172912 GCF_002836905.1 Pseudomonas sp. 43NM1
CTGTAAGAGCGAAACCGCCATCCGCCCCACCCGCAGCAACGGATAAACACCACCCCCCCAAGAACATGGTCGGCCCAAAGGCCGCCAAGCCCCAAAGCCCAACCCATTTTCCTACACCAAAACCAGACAAATCCCGCTTGCCCCCCAGCCACACCCAACTACCATCAACCCAACGCCCAAAAAAAACCCAAAAACCGCCTCAAGTCCAACCCCCAACCACCCGACACACTACAAACAGGACAAAACCCAAACCCCAAAAAAACCCAAACAGCAGGAAAACCCCCACGGCTGAAATGTCCCTTTGACTGCCACCACGGGATTGCCAATACTCATGGCAACTTGATGCTACCCGCACGGAACAAGGAATAACCCTTTGAAGCTGGAACTCAAGAACAGCTTGTCGGTGAAGTTGCTTCGGGTCGTGCTCCTGTCGGCATTGATCGTCGGGGTAGTCTTGAGCTGCGCGCAGATCGTCTTCGATGCCTACAAAACACGCCAAGCCGTCGCCGGCGATGCCGAACGCATCCTCGACATGTTCCGCGACCCCTCGACGCAAGCCGTCTACAGCCTCGACCGCGAAATGGGCATGCAAGTCATCGAAGGCCTGTTCCAGGACGACGCCGTGCGCAAAGCCTCCATCGGCCATCCCAACGAAGCCATGCTCGCGCAAAAATCCCGCGAACTGCAGCACTCCGACAGCCGCTGGCTGACCGACCTGATCCTCGGCCAGGAACGCACCTTCACCACCCAACTGGTGGGTCGCGGCCCGTACAGCGAATATTACGGCGACCTGAGCATCACCCTCGACACCGCCACCTATGGCCAGGGTTTCATCGTCAGCTCGGTCATCATCTTCATCTCCGGTGTGCTGCGCGCCCTCGCCATGGGCCTGGTGCTGTACCTGGTTTACCACTGGCTGCTGACCAAACCGCTGTCGCGGATCATCGAGCACCTGACCGAAATCAATCCCGATCGCCCTAGCGAACACAAAATCCCGCTGCTCAAGGGCCACGAAAAGAACGAACTGGGCATCTGGATCAACACCGCCAACCAGTTGCTCGAGTCCATCGAGCGCAACACCCATTTGCGCCACGAAGCCGAAAACAGCCTGCTGCGCATGGCCCAATACGACTTCCTCACCGGCCTGCCGAACCGCCAGCAATTGCAGCAACAACTGGACAAAATCCTCGTCGACGCCGGCAAGTTGCAACGCCGCGTTGCGGTTTTGGTGGTTGGCCTGGATGACTTCAAAGGCATCAACGAACAATTCAGCTACCAGACCGGCGACCAATTGCTGTTGGCGCTGGCCGATCGCCTGCGGGGCCACAGTGGTCGCCTCGGCGCCCTCGCCCGCCTGGGCGGCGACCAGTTTGCGCTGGTGCAGGCCGACATCGAACAACCCTACGAAGCGGCGGAACTGGCGCAAAGTATCCTCGACGATCTGGAAGCGCCGTTTGCCCTCGATCATCAGGAAATCCGTCTGCGCGCGACCATCGGCATCACCCTTTTTCCGGAGGATGGCGACAGCACCGAGAAGCTCCTGCAAAAAGCCGAGCAGACCATGACGCTGGCGAAAACCCGCTCGCGCAACCGTTATCAGTTCTACATCGCCAGCGTCGACAGCGAGATGCGCCGTCGCCGCGAACTGGAAAAAGACCTGCGCGATGCTCTGACACGCAACCAGTTTTACCTCGTCTACCAGCCGCAGATCAGCTATCGCGACCATCGCGTGGTCGGCGTCGAAGCATTGATTCGCTGGCAGCATCCCGAGCACGGTTTGGTGCCGCCAGACCTGTTTATCCCGCTAGCGGAACAGAACGGCACGATCATCGCCATCGGCGAATGGGTGCTCGATCAGGCCTGCAAACAGCTGCGCGACTGGCATGACCAAGGGTTCGCCGACCTGCGCATGGCGGTCAACCTGTCCACCGTGCAGTTGCACCACGCCGAGTTGCCGCGGGTGGTCAACAACCTGCTGCAGATCTATCGCCTGCCGCCGCGCAGCCTGGAACTGGAAGTCACCGAAACCGGCCTGATGGAAGACATCAGCACCGCCGCCCAGCATTTGCTCAGCCTGCGGCGCTCCGGCGCGTTGATTGCGATTGATGACTTCGGCACCGGTTACTCGTCCCTCAGCTACCTGAAAAGCTTGCCGCTGGACAAGATCAAGATCGACAAAAGCTTCGTTCAGGACCTGCTTGATGACGACGATGACGCGACCATCGTTCGCGCGATCATTCAGCTCGGCAAGAGCCTCGGCATGCAGGTGATCGCCGAGGGCGTGGAAACCGCCGAGCAAGAGGCGTACATCATTTCCGAAGGCTGCCACGAAGGTCAGGGTTACCACTACAGCAAACCGCTCCCGGCGCGCGAATTGAGCGCCTACCTCAAGCAGGCGCAACGCAGCAACGCCGCGATCCTCTGACCACCGCAGTCCTATGTAGCAGCTGGCGCAGCCTGCGTCCGGCGGCGCAGCCGTCGTGAAATCATGCACTTCGGTGTATCAGGCAGACCGCAGCGCCTGAATTCACGACGGCTTTGCCGCCCAACGCAGGCTGCGCCAGCTGCTACAGGGCTGCAATCTTTTGATCTATCGCACTATCCCTCCTGAATAAGAAATATTTCCAAGCACAACCCCTTTACACAGAATGCGAAAGATTTGCATTATGTCGCAGCTTTGCGCGCCTGCGGGCGCCATTCCACCCCCCTTCGAAGCAGGATGTTCGCCATGATTCGTATGCCTCTGGCTACCGCCAGTCTGTTGGCCATCGCTATTTCCCTCGCCGGTTGCGGCGAAGGCAAAGACAAGGCCGCCGCGCCAGCAACGCCGACCCCGGCCGCCAGCACCGCGACGCCAGCGGCACCCGCCACGGCGCCAGCCGCCGCCGGCAAAGTCGACGAAGCCGCGGCCAAAGCCGTTGTCGCGCATTACGCTGACGTCGTCTTCGCCGTGTACAGCGATGCCGAATCTACCGCGAAAACCCTGCAAACCGCCGTCGACGCATTCCTCGCCAAGCCGGACGCCGAGACCCTGAAAGCCGCGAAGGCTGCCTGGGTTGCGGCACGCGTTCCTTACCTGCAAAGCGAAGTGTTCCGCTTCGGCAACACCATCATCGACGACTGGGAAGGTCAGGTGAACGCCTGGCCACTGGACGAAGGCCTGATCGACTACGTCGACAAATCCTACGAACACGCACTGGGTAACCCGGGCGCCACGGCCAACATCATCGCCAACACTCAGGTTCAGGTTGGCGAAGACAAGATCGACGTCAAGGACATCACCCCGGAAAAACTCGCCAGCCTGAACGAGCTGGGCGGTTCCGAAGCCAACGTGGCGACCGGCTACCACGCCATCGAATTCCTGCTCTGGGGCCAGGACCTTAACGGCACCGGTCCTGGCGCCGGCAACCGTCCTGCTTCCGACTACTCGGAAGGCAAAGGCGCGACTGGCGGGCATAACGATCGTCGTCGCGCTTACCTGAAATCCGTGACTCAACTGCTGGTCAGCGACCTCGAAGAAATGGTCGGTAACTGGAAGCCGAACGTGGCTGACAACTACCGCGCCACGCTGGAAGCCGAGCCAGGCGAAAGCGGCCTGCGCAAAATGCTCTTCGGCATGGGCAGCCTGTCCCTGGGCGAACTGGCGGGCGAGCGCATGAAGGTTTCCCTGGAAGCCAACTCCCCGGAAGACGAACACGACTGCTTCAGCGACAACACGCACAACTCGCAGTTTTACGATGCCAAAGGCATTCGTAACGTCTACCTGGGCGAATACACCCGCGTTGACGGCACCAAAATGACCGGCGCCAGCCTGTCGTCGCTGGTGGCCAAGGCTGACCCGGCTGCCGACACCGCGCTGAAAGCTGACCTGGAAGCCACCGAAGCGAAGATGCAAGTCATCGTCGATCACGCCAACAAGGGTGAGCACTACGACCAACTGATCGCCGCGGGCAACACCGCTGGCAACCAGATCGTCCGCGACGCCATCGCATCGCTGGTCAAGCAGACCGGTTCGATCGAAGCCGCCGCTGGCAAACTGGGGATCAGCGACCTCAACCCGGACAACGCTGATCACGAATTCTGATCAACGCCGGCCGAGTAAAAAGGCGACCTTCGGGTCGCCTTTTTTATGCCCGCCACAACACGATCCATTGTGGGAGCGAGGCCTGCCCGCGAAGACGGCTTAACATGCAACATCTTTAGCGACTGACACGCCGCTTTCGCGAGCAAGCTTCGCTCCCACATTGGATCGCAGTGACCGTGGTATTCGGGGAAACCTGCCCCACGTCAACCAAACGATAATTCCTCTTATTCAATCCCCCCCGCCCTGTTAGACTTTGCGCCCATATTTTGCTCGCCCGTCAGGAATTCTGATGCCGTCGCTGCCTCTTCGCTGGTGCACCCTGTTCATGGCCCTGGGCCTGAGTGCCTGCGATGACGCCCCGCGTTTCACCCAGGCCGAACCCGGTGAAGCGCGGTCCGGTGGCGGCGCGACGGTGCGCAAGACCGATCAGAATGCGTTCTCGCTGCCCTCGGCGAATCTGCCGCCCTCGCGGCGCGTGGATTTCAGCGTCGGCAACAGTTTCTTCCGCAACCCGTGGGTGATCGCCCCGTCGACCACCACTGCGCGCGATGGCCTCGGGCCGCTGTTCAACACCAACGCCTGCCAGAACTGCCACATCAAGGACGGTCGCGGGCATCCGCCGACGCCAGATGCGGCGAACGCCGTGTCGATGCTGGTGCGCCTGTCGATCCCCGATGCGCCCGCCTACGCCAAAGTCATCGAGCAACTCGGCGTGGTGCCGGAGCCGGTCTACGGTGGCCAGTTCCAGGACATGTCGGTGCCCGGCGTAGTGCCGGAAGGCAAGGTCCGCGTCGAATACACGCCGGTGCCGGTGCGCTTCAAGGACGGCAGCGAAGTCGAACTGCGCAAACCGACGCTGCAGATCAGCCAACTCGGCTACGGCCCGATGCACCCCGACACGCGCTTTTCGGCCCGCGTCGCGCCGCCGATGATCGGCCTCGGCCTGCTCGAAGCGATCCCCGACGAAGCGATCCTCGCCAATGCGCAAGCGCAGGCAAAAGACCACAACGGTATTGCCGGCCGGCCGAACCAGGTCTGGGACGATACACAGCAAAAAACCGTGCTCGGACGGTTTGGCTGGAAGGCCGGACAACCGAACCTCAATCAGCAAAACGTCCACGCGTTCTCTGGCGACATGGGCCTGACCACCAGCCTGCGGCCCTTCGACGATTGCACCGAGACGCAAACCGCGTGCAAACAGGCACCCAACGGCAATGGCGCCGACGGCGAACCGGAAGTCAGCGATAACATTCTGCGATTAGTGTTGTTCTACAGCCGCAACCTCGCCGTGCCCGCTCGCCGCGAGGTCAATGCGCCGCAAGTGCTGGCCGGGAAAAACCTGTTTTTCCAGGCCGGTTGCCAGTCCTGTCACACACCGAAATACACCACCCGTGCCGACGCCGCCGAACCTGAACTGGCCAATCAAGTGATTCGCCCTTACAGCGATCTGCTGCTGCATGACATGGGCGACGGCCTGGCCGACAACCGCACTGAATTCAAGGCCAGTGGCCGCGACTGGCGCACCCCGCCATTGTGGGGCATTGGCCTGACGCAAGCGGTCAGCGGCCACACCCAGTTTTTGCACGATGGACGCGCGCGCAATCTGCTTGAAGCCGTGCTCTGGCATGGCGGCGAAGCGGCGGCGGCGCAGCAACAGGTTTTAGCGTTCAATGCCGAGCAGCGCGCTGCGTTGCTGGCGTTTTTGAATTCTCTTTAAACACTTTTATAAAAGAATCGGGAGCTCGACATGTTCCGTCCCAAATTGTTGTTCACCAGCCTTGCAGCGCTCGCCCTCGGCGCCTGTTCGCCGCAAGACCCGCAGGCCGTGACCTCGGCCGCCATCGCCAAATCGGTGATTTTGCCGACCTACACGCGCTGGGTTGAAGCCGATCGCCAATTGGCCGTCAGCGCCCTCGCCTACTGCGAGGGCAAGGAAACCCTCGACACCGCGCGCAAGGATTTCCTCCACGCGCAAAAAGCCTGGGCACAGCTGCAACCGCTGCTGATCGGGCCGTTGGCGGAAGGCAATCGCGCCTGGTCGGTACAGTTCTGGCCGGACAAGAAAAACCTCGTCGGCCGTCAGGTCGAGCAACTGGTTATCGCCCAGCCACAAATCGATGCCGCTGCGCTGGCGAAATCCAGCGTCGTTGTGCAAGGCCTGTCGGCTTACGAATACATCCTTTTCGACAGCAAGCCTGACGTTGCCAACGACGCGCAGAAAGCCAAGTATTGCCCGCTGCTCAAAGCGATTGGCGAGCACCAGAAACTTCTCGCCGAAGAGATTCTGCAGAGCTGGAACAACACTGACGGCATGCTCGCGCAGATGAGCAAATTTCCTAATCAGCGTTACGCCGATTCCCACGAAGCCATCGCCGACCTGCTGCGCGTGCAAGTCACCGCCCTCGACAGCCTGAAGAAAAAACTCGGCACGCCGATGGGCCGCCAGAGCAAAGGCGTGCCGCAACCGTTCCAGGCCGATGCATGGCGCAGCGCGTCTTCGTTGACCGCTCTGGAAGCCAGCCTTGCCGCCGCCAAAACGGTCTGGGAAGGTGTCGACAACCAAGGCCTGCGCGGTCTGTTGCCGAGCGAGCAGAAGCCGCTGGCCGACAAGATCGACGCCGCTTATGCAGCCTCCTTGAAACTGTTCGCCAGCAACCAGCGCTCGCTCAGCGAAATGCTCAACGACGATGCCGGGCGCCAGCAACTCAACGATATCTACGACAGCCTCAACGTCGTCCATCGCCTGCACGAAGGCGAACTGGCCAAGGCGCTGGGCATCCAACTGGGCTTTAACGCCAACGACGGTGACTGATGAGGACGAGTGCCATGCTGCGACGTCAGGCTCTGACTTTAGGTAGTTTGCTGCTGGGAGCAGTGACGCTGGGCGGCTGGACGCTGTTCAAACAAAAGGACAACAGCCCGCTGCTGTTGTCGGCGCGCGACGATACCGACGGCAAGCATTACGCCGTCGGCTATCGGCTGGACGGCACTCGGGTGTTCGCCACCGAAGTCGGCCAGCGCTGCCACGACATCATCAATCACCCGACGTTGCCGATTGCGCTGTTTGTCGCCCGGCGGCCGGGGACCGAGAGTTACCTGATCGACCTGCGCGACGGCACGCTGCTGCAAACCGTGACCTCGCAGCCGAACCGGCATTTCTACGGGCACGCGGTGATTCACAAGGACGGCGAGTTTTTATACGCGACCGAGAACGACACGTCCGATCCGGGCCGAGGCGTGCTCGGTGTGTATAAGTTCGAGGGCGAGCGACTTATCCACAGCGGCGAGATTCCCACCCACGGCATCGGCCCGCATCAGGTGTCGTGGATGCCCGACGGCGAAACCCTGGTGGTGGCCAACGGCGGCATTCGCACCGAGGCCGAAAGCCGCGTCGAGATGAACCTGAATGCCATGGAGCCAAGCCTGGTATTGATGCAGCGCGACGGCACGTTGCTGAGCAAGGAAACCCTCGCCCAGCAAATGAACAGCGTGCGCCACATGGGCATCGCCAGCGACGGCACGATTGTCGCCGGCCAGCAATTCATGGGGCCGTCCCACGAGTCGTCGCAGCTGCTGGCGATCAAGCGTCCGGGCCAGCCATTCATGGCGTTCCCGGTGCCGGAACATCAGTTGCAGGCGATGGGGCATTACACCGCGAGCGTCGCGGTGCACAGCGATCTGCGCTTGGTGGCGTTGACGGCGCCGCGCGGTAACCGGTTTTTCATCTGGGACCTGGACAGCGGCGAAGTGCGCCTCGATGCACCGCTGCCGGACTGCGCCGGGGTTGGCGCGGTGGCCGACGGCTTTGTGGTGACCTCGGGTCAGGGGCGTTGCCGCTATTACGATTGTCGTCAGGCTGAACTGGTGGCCAAACCGCTGGACCTGCCGGCAGGCCTCTGGGACAACCATCTTCACCTGATCTGACAACATCCCCCTATGCACATTGCCCCTGTGGCGAAGGGGCTTGCCCCGTTGGAGTGCGAAGCGCTCCCCTGCATTCCTGCAGTGATCACGCATTCGCCGGTTTCACGACTGCTGCGCAGCCGAACGGGGGCAAGCCCCCTCGCCACAGGGACTGGCTTGCGGCAAAGCCAGATGGCAAAAAGCAGCAGTTGGATTCACTGCCACACTCGGAGTAATGTCAGCGCCTGTCTCGCCTGATTTTCTCCAAGGAAGTGGAAATATGCTGCGTCGCCGCATGCTGATCATGTTGGGAGTTGTGCTGCTGATCGTGTTGGTGCTGGGCGCTTACAAAGCGTTTTCGGTCTACACGATGATTCAGGGTTTCTCTAAACCGAAACCGCCCATCAGTGTTGCCGTGGCCACGGTCGTCGAACAGCCGTGGCAAATGCGCTTGCCCACGGTGGGCACGCTCAAGGCGTTGCAAGGGGTCAACCTCAGTCTGGAGATTGCCGGCACCGTTAAAGACCTGATGTTCGAATCCGGGCAGAAGGTCAAGGCCGGCCAGCCGCTGCTGCAACTCGACAGCGCGGTCGAAAGCGCGCTGCTCGAAACCGCCCAGGCTGACCTCGGTCTGGCCCAGCTGGATTTCGGCCGCGGCAGTCAACTGGTCGACAGCCGCGCGATCTCCAAAGGCGAGTTCGACCGGCTCTCGGCGCAATTGCAAAAGAACAAAGCCACGGTCAACCAGCTCAAGGCCTCACTGGCGAAAAAACGCATTGTTGCGCCGTTCAGCGGCACCATCGGCATTCGCCAGGTGGACGTCGGCGACTACCTCGCCAGCGGCACCATGATCGCCACCCTGCAAGACCTCAGCAGCCTGTATGTCGACTTCTTCCTGCCCGAGCAATCGGTGCCGAAAATCGCCCTCGGCCAACCGGTGCAGGTGATCGTCTCGGCCTATCCGAGCGAAAACTTCGCCGGGACCATCAGCGCGATCAACCCGAAAGTCGAGAACAGCACCCGCAACATCCTCGTGCGCGCCACCCTCGCCAACCCGGACGGCAAACTGTTGCCGGGCATGTTCGCCAGCCTGCAAGTGCTGCTGCCAGACCCGCAAGCGCACATCGTCGTGCCGGAAAGCGCGATCACCTACACCCTGTACGGCAATTCGCTGTACGTGGTCGGGCAGAAAAAAGCCGAGGACGGCAGCGTCGAAAAAGATGACCAGGGCCAACCGATCCTGATCGCCGAACGTCGATTCATCGAAACCGGCGAGCGCCGTGATGGCTGGGTGATGATCAACAAAGGCGTGCAGACCGGCGAACAAGTGGTCACCGCGGGCCAGCTCAAACTGGACAACGGCGCACACATCGCAATCAGCGACGACAAGACCCTGACCGATAAGAACAGTCAGCCACGCACTGACTGATCAAGGAATCCTCATGGCTTTTACCGATCCGTTCATCCGCCGCCCGGTGCTCGCCACCGTGGTCAGCCTGTTGATTGTGCTGCTGGGCTTCCAGGCCTGGAGCAAGCTGCCGCTGCGCCAATACCCGCAAATGGAAAACGCCCTGATCACGGTGACCACCGCCTACCCCGGCGCCAACGCTGAAACCATCCAGGGCTATATCACCCAGCCGATGCAGCAAAGCCTGGCGAGCGCCGAAGGCATTGACTATATGACCTCGGTGAGTCGGCAGAACTTCTCGGTGATTTCGATCTACGCGCGCATCGGCGCCAACAGTGATCGCTTGTTTACCGAGTTGCTGGCCAAGGCCAACGAGGTGAAAAACCAGCTGCCGCAAGACGCCGAAGACCCGGTGCTGAGCAAGGAAGCCGCGGATGCCTCGGCGCTGATGTACATCAGTTATTTCAGCAAGGAACTGAATAACCCGCAGATCACCGATTACCTCTCGCGGGTGATCCAGCCAAAACTGGCGACGCTGCCGGGCATGGCCGAAGCAGAGATTCTCGGCAATCAGGTGTTCGCCATGCGCCTGTGGCTCGACCCGGTAAAACTTGCCGGTTTTGGCTTGAGCGCCAGTGACGTGACCAACGCGGTGCGCCAGTACAACTTCCTCTCCGCCGCCGGCGAAGTGAAAGGCGAGTACGTGGTCACCAGCATCAACGCCAACACCGAATTGAAGTCCGCCGAGGCGTTTGCGGCGATTCCGCTGAAGGTCGACGGTGACAGCCGCGTGCTGCTCAGCGATGTCGCGCGGGTCGAAATGGGCGCCGAAAACTACAACTCCATCAGCTCGTTCGGCGGTACGCCGTCGGTCTACATCGGCATCAAGGCAACGCCCGGCGCCAACCCGCTGGACGTGATCAAGGAAGTGCGCAAGATCATGCCGGAGCTCGAAGCGCAGTTGCCGCCCAACCTGAAAAGCGAAATTGCCTACGACGCCACGCTGTTTATTCAGGCCTCGATCAACGAAGTGATCAAGACCTTGTTCGAAGCGGTGCTGATCGTCATCGTCGTGGTGTTCCTGTTCCTCGGCGCCCTGCGTTCGGTGGTGATTCCGGTGGTGACGATTCCGCTGTCGATGATCGGCGTGATGTTTTTCATGCAGGTGATGGGCTACTCGATCAACCTGCTGACCCTGCTGGCGATGGTATTGGCCATCGGTCTGGTGGTGGATGACGCGATTGTTGTGGTGGAGAACATTCACCGGCACATCGAGGAAGGCAAAACGCCGCTCGACGCCGCAATTGAAGGCGCGCGGGAAATCGCCATGCCGGTGATTTCGATGACCATCACCCTCGCGGCGGTGTATGCGCCGATTGGTTTCCTCACCGGCCTGACCGGCGCGTTGTTCAAGGAATTCGCACTGACGCTGGCCGGTGCCGTGGTGATTTCCGGGATCGTCGCCCTGACGCTGTCGCCGATGATGTGTGCCCTGCTGCTGCGCCACGACGAAAACCCCAGCGGCCTGGCGCATCGCCTCGACCGGATCTTCGAAAGCCTCAAGCGCCGCTATCAAAGCATGCTCCACGGCACGCTCAACACGCGGCCGGTGGTGCTGGTGTTCGCGGTGATTGTGCTGTGCCTGATTCCGGTTTTCCTCAAGTTCACCAAAACCGAACTGGCGCCGGACGAGGACCAAGGCATCATTTTCATGATCGCCACCGCCCCGCAGCCGACCAACCTCGATTACCTGAATGCCTACACCGACGAGTTCATCGAGATCTTCAAGCAGTTCCCGGAGTACTACTCGTCGTTCCAGATCAACGGCTACAACGGCGTGCAATCCGGGATTGGCGGCTTCCTGCTGAAACCGTGGAACGAGCGCGACCGCACGCAAATGCAGATCCTGCCCGAGGTGCAAAGCAAACTCGAAGGCATTCCGGGCCTGCAGATCTTCGGTTTCAACCTGCCGTCACTGCCGGGCACGGGTGAAGGCCTGCCGTTCGAGTTCGTGATCAACACGGCCAACGATTATCAGTTGTTGCTGCAAGTGGCGGATCGGATCAAGAAACGCGCTGCCGAGTCGGGCAAGTTCGCCTTTGTCGACCTCGATCTGGCGTTCGACAAACCGGAAGTGGTGGTTGATATCGACCGCGCGAAAGCCGCGCAAATGGGTGTGTCGATGCAGGATCTGGGCGGCACGCTGGCGACACTCCTGGGCGAGGCGGAAATCAACCGGTTCACCATCGAAGGGCGCAGCTACAAGGTGATCGCCCAGGTTGAGCGGGCCTTCCGCGACAACCCGGACTGGCTCAACAACTATTACGTGAAAAACACTCAGGGCGAATTGCTGCCCTTGTCGACTCTGATCACCGTGACTGATCGCGCACGACCGCGGGAGCTCAAGCAGTTCCAGCAACTCAATGCGGCCAAGCTGTCGGGGTTTCCGCTGGTGAGCATGGGCGAGGCCATCGAGACCGTGTTGCAAATCGCCCGGGAAGAAGCGCCTGCCGGGTTTGCCTTCGACTACGGCGGCGCCTCGCGGCAATTCGTCCAGGAAGGCAGCGCGTTGTGGGTGACGTTTGCCTTGGCGCTGGCGATTATTTTCCTGGTACTGGCGGCGCAGTTTGAAAGCTTCCGCGACCCGCTGGTGATTCTGGTGACGGTGCCGCTGTCGATTTGCGGGGCGTTGATTCCGCTGTTCCTCGGCTGGTCGAGCATGAACATTTACACCCAGGTCGGGCTGGTGACGCTGATCGGTTTGATCAGCAAGCACGGGATTTTGATCGTCGAGTTCGCCAACAAACTGCGCAAGGAAAAGGGCCTGAGCCCGCGTGAAGCGGTGGAGGAAGCGGCGGCGATTCGCCTGCGGCCAGTGTTGATGACCACAGCGGCAATGGTGTTCGGCATGGTGCCGCTGATTCTGGCCAGCGGCGCGGGCGCGGTCAGCCGGTTTGATATCGGTACGGTGATTGCCACGGGTATGTCGATCGGCACGTTGTTTACCCTGTTTGTGTTGCCGTGCGTGTACACGCTGCTGGCCAAACCCGATAAACCCTGACCTCGCATGATCTCTGTAGGAGCAAGGCTTGCCCGCGATGAACGATAACGCGGTGTACCGGACACACCGAGGCACCTCAATCGCGGGCAAGCCCTGCTCCCACAGAAGGCAAAAAACACAGTAGGCAAAAAAAAGCCCCGCATCTGCGAGGCTTTTTATTTTGGCTTCAATCTGTTCAATGCTACGGCCTCAATCCTTGTGAAAGACCGAACATGAACAGCAACAAGTCATGATCAGGTTGTGTCGCCACGGATGCCTTGGCAATCCGTGGCAACGGGCAGTGAGCGCCATCGCTCACTGCACTGAGGACTTGGGTGCGCGGCTGCTCCCAGGCAGCCATCGCCAATGAAGCAACTGCCAAGGCACCTATCAGAAACACACCTCGTGCAATTTCGAGTTTCATCGCTATAAACCCTTGATAGCGCTGCCAAACGCCGTCTCATAAAAGTAGACGAGTTTGCGCCAGTCCGCGTCGCTGAACGACGAGTGGCGACGTAATTGCTTCATGTCGTGCGAAGCCGCGCGGTAGGCGGTCAGGCGTTGGCGGCACTTTTCCAGATCGATCAGCGCCACTTCCGCCGTCGCGGCCTCACCTTCGCCGGTTACTCGCACAAAGGCATGTTTGATATAGATGCAACTGTGCTGCCAACGACCCTTGTGCATGCGGGCGAGGTTCTCGGCCAGATCCTTGAGCACACGCTCCCAGACCACTTGACCATGGCGCTCGACACCGCCACCGGCGCGCCAATGTTCGATTTCCTCGAAACCGTCCAGCGACTTGGTCACCAGCAGCGCACGCCATTTGTGCACCGGGTCACGTTGCGCGCCGCAGAAGACCATTTCCGGCACTCGCACACCCAACGCCGAAACGCCATTGAGCGCATCACGTTCGCGCAGCACGGTCGGGCGGCCGAACGGGTGCAGCCAGCTGCGATAAATGTGGCCGGTTTGCCGCTTGGCATACAGCAGTTGTCCATTGCTGCCCACGACCCGCTGCACGCCACTCTCGCCACCGCGTCGAACGTTGGGTTCTTCTACCCATTCGCCGCGCTGATTCCAGAAATAGTCGAAACGATCCTGAGGAGCAACTTCCGTTTCTGCCGCATATTGCACTGCCATCCTGCTACCTCTTGCGTAATACGTAAACTCGCCACATGGCATAAAGCGGTATGAAATCCAATTGTTCCTGAATGCGGAAACCAGCCTGCTCGAACTCTTTCTCAACCGTAGCGGCCGGTAACACAAAGCGATTTTGGTAACCTTCCTGCCCGCGTTTCTGCTCTGAGCGCTTGCGTTTCCAGGCTTTGAAATTGCCGTCCACCCACAGCGAAATGATCACGCTGTCACGGGTGACACGCTCGAACTCGCGCAAAATGGCCAGTCGGTGCTCGGCTTCGCCAACGTGATGGAGCAAACGCATGCAGAAAATGTTGTCGACGGCGTTATCCGGCAAGGCAATGTCGAATGCAGAAGTGTGCAAGGGTTGTACCCGTTTCACCACGTCGGCAGGTTGCGCCTGCGTCGCGATCTTCAACATCGACTCGGAGTTGTCGGCTCCGATGATTACACGGTTGTGTTTCTCGGCCAGTAACGGCCAGAAACGCCCCGCTCCGCTCGGCAAATCAAGCACCAGTCCAGGATCGCCGGCCAAGGCCAGCGCCTTGCGGGCCAGTTGCTCATCCCGCCAATGGGACAAGCGACGACCGATCCCGTTCTGGTGTTTGCGCAGGTATTTCTGCGCGTGCTGATCGTCGTACTTCTCGGAAAAATCCAGTTTGATCGGCGTAGTCATCATCAAAGTCTCCTGAACTGCTGATGACAACCACCTTAGGTAGCGCCGTGTCAGCGTCAGGTCATTACTTTGTGAAAACTTCGTTGAGCAAAACACTGAAGTATTTCAGGGTTTTACAAGCGTTGACTAGTGGCAATCGTCTTTATGAAGAAGATTTCAGGTTTGAGGCCTTTTACTTCGCGGTTTGAGTCAGCTCGACTTCGAAGCGGCAACCGTTGGGTTCCATGGTCGTCAGGCTGACCGTCCAACCCTGGTTCTCACAGATCCGCTGCACCAGCGACAAGCCCAGCCCGAGCCCTTCGCCGCGCTTTTCGCTGCCGCGCACAAACGGTTCGAACATCGCTTCACGCTTCTCTTCGGGAATGCCGACGCCGCTGTCCTCGACCATAAAGCCTTTGTCAGTCAGGGCCAGGCGAATGAAGCCGGTTTCGGTGTAGTGCAGCGCGTTGCGCAACAGGTTGCCCATCACCGCGTTCAACAACGTTGCGTTGTAGCGCGCGTCCGGCGGATTGCCCGGCTCGAAATTGAGGATCAGGCCTTTGGATTCGATCGGATCGCGCCACAGGCACAGCAAGCCGTCGGCAACCTGGGTCACGGTTTGCTGCGGCGAGGCGCTGGATTCTTCGCGTTGCGCGCGGGCGAGCGTGAGGAAGGTTTGCACCAGTTCGCGCATTTCTTCACAGGCGCGAGCGATGCGCTCGACCTGATTGCGCCCGCGCTGGTCGATGCCGGGGTTTTCCAGCAGCAGTTCGCAGGAGCTGGCGAGGACCATCAACGGCGTACGCAATTCGTGGCTGACGTCACTGGTGAACAACCGCTCGCGGGTCAACGCCTGACGCAGACGCCCGAGGGTGGCGTCGAACGCCACGGCCAGTTCGCCCACTTCGTCGGCGGCATAGTCCGGGGCCAGGGGCGGCGCCAATCCGAGCAACTGGTCGCGATGGCGCACTTGCCGCGCCAGCCGCACCACTGGCGCCATCACCTTGCGCGCGAGGATCCAGCCGAGAAACACCGCCAGCGCCAGGCTCAATACAAAACCGACCAGCACCACGGCAAACAGCACGCGCTCACGCTCTTCGAAATCGCTTTGATCCTGCAGCAGCACGTATCGCCGGCCATCGACCACTTCAACCATCGCGTGGTACGACAATTGTTCGCGAAATACTTCGTGGAAACCCGGCTCGAGGTGGCGCAGGTCCTTGGGCAATTCGAAGTCGCCCGGCCCGCCGCTGAAGTAGAACAACTGATCGGGTTCTGGGCGGTGGCTCCAGTCCGAGACGCTGTCCATCAGCAGCAGGCGCTGCAAATCACCGCCCAGACCGGCCGAAATCAGCTTCTCTTCGACCAGGTGCACGGTGGCGACGATGCCCATGGCGAACGCCCCGGCAACCAATGCGCTCATCAGCGCAAAGGCAATGATGATCCGTTGGGCAAGGCTCTGCTTAAACTCCATCTCGGCCCTCGGCCAAGCGGTAACCCACGCCGTGCACGGTTTGCAGCAGCGGTTTGGCGAACGGTTTGTCGATCACCTGGCGCAATTGGTGAACGTGGCTGCGCAGGCTGTCGCTGTCCGGGCAATCATCACCCCACAGCGCTTCTTCGAGGATTTCGCGGCGCAATACGTGAGGGCTTTTCTGCATCAGCACGGCGAGCAATTTCAGGCCGACCGGGTTGAGTTTGAGCAAACGGCCTTCGCGAGTGACTTCGAGGGTGTCGAGGTCGTAGCTCAGATCGCCGACCTGCAACGCACGACGCCCTCCGCCCTGGGCTCGGCGCATGACCGCTTCGATGCGCGCGGCGAGTTCGGATAATGCGAAGGGTTTGATCAGGTAATCGTCGGCGCCGGATTTGAAGCCTTGCAGGCGGTCGTCGAGCTGATCGCGCGCGGTGAGCATGATCACCGGCGTGTCGCGCCGCGCATCTTCGCGCAGGCGTTTGCACAAGGTGTAGCCGTCGATGCCGGGCAGCATGATGTCGAGCACGATCAAGTCGTAATGCTCGGTGGCCGCCAGGTGCAGCCCCGACAAGCCGTCCTGCGCACAATCCACGGTGTAACCCTTAAGCCCCAGATAATCCGCCAGATTGGCGAGGATATCGCGGTTGTCTTCAACCAATAAAATTCGCATGGGCACTCCTCCGCACACAGTAACGGCCGTCTTCGGCTCGCGCAGCTTACGGCCAAGTGTGGCTCACGGCTAGGCCTGAGTGCGGGGGATATTTGATCAACGTGGTGCGTGCGGTTTTAACGAGTTTTTCACTCGCCATTCACGGGGCCGCGACAGCCTCGCGCCCACACTCCGCGCGGCTGACCTCCCCAGAACCTGCCCGACGATCAAGGAATTGCCATGGTTTCGACCCCTGCCCGCCCCGCTTCGCGCCCGCTGAATTTCTGGGTATGCCTTGGGGTTCCCGCCGTTGCGGCGATGATTCTGGTATTGCTGGAGCTGACGGATCTGGACATGGCGCTTGCCCGGCTGTTTTACGATCCGCTGGCCGGGGATTTTATTGGTCGGCACAGTTATTTTCTCGAAGACATCCTGCATGACCGGGCCAAGCAAGTGGTGATCGGGTTTTCGTTGTTTGCGGTGATCGGGTTTGTCGGTGCATTTTTTGTTCAGAGGCTTAAGCCGTTCAAGCGCGAATTGGGCTGTCTGGTGTTGTCGCTGGGCTTGGCCACTTCGTTTGTCACGCCGGTGAAAGTGGTGACGGCGGTGCAGTGCCCGTGGAGCCTTGAGCAGTTTGGCGGGCACGAACAGTACAGCGAACTGCTGAGCCCGCGTCCGCCCACCGACAAGCCCGGCCGTTGCTGGCCGGGCGGGCATGCGGCGACCGGTTTTACCTTGTTTGCGTTGTTCTTCGTATTGCGCGATCGGCGCCCGCGACTGGCAAGAAGCGCGTTCATCTTCGCGTTCGCGCTCGGCTCGGTGTTCTCGATCAGCCGCATGATGCAAGGCGCACACTTCTTCTCGCACAACGTGTGGACCGCAATCTTCTGCTGGGTGATATGCCTGGGGTCGTATTACTACATCCTCTATCGACCGGCTTCCAGCGCTGCGCGGCTGGCAAAAGCACAACCGGCCAACGCCTGAGGCGTAGCACCAGAATTGGTGGATCCCCACAATCCTTGTAGGAGCGAGGCTTGCCCGCGAAAGGGCCGGCACGTCCCACATCAATGTCGGCTGGAAGACCGCTTTCGCGGGCAAGCCTTGCTCCCACGGGTTTTGTGTTGGTCACGGAATTTGTGGCTGGCCACGTTCCAATGTAGGAGTGAGCTTGCTCGCGATGGCGGTGGGTCAGTCACTTCAATGCTGACGGGTAGTCAGCAATCGTGAGCAAGCTCACTCCTACAGGTGATCTGTGGTGGATCGGCAATTGGCGGATCACCACAATCCCTGTAGGAGCAAGGCTTGCCCGCGAAGGGGCCGGCACGTCCAACATCAATCTCGGCTGAAGACCGCTTTCGCGGGCAAGCCTCGCTCCTACAGGTTTAGCGTTGATCACGGAATTTGTGGCTGGCCACGATCCAATGTGGGAGTGAGCTTGCTCGCGATGGCGGTGGGTCAGTCACTTCAATGCTGACGGGTAGTCAGCTATCGCGAGCAGGCTCACTCCTACAGGTGATCTGTGGTGGATCGGCGATTGGCGCCCTGTAGGAGCAAGGCTTGCCCGCGAAAGGGGTCGGCACGTCCCACATCAATGTTGGCTGAAAGGCCGCTTTCGCGGGCAAGCCTTGCTCCCACGGGTTTTGTGTTGATCACGGAATTTGTGGCTGGCCACGATCCAATGTGGGAGTGAGCCTGCTCGCGATGGCGGTGGGTCAGTCACTTCAATGCTGACGGGTAGTCAGCTATCGCGAGCAAGCTCGCTCCCACAGGCGATCTGTGGTGGATCGGCAATTGGCGGATCACCACAATCCCTGTAGGAGCAAGGCTTGCCCGCGAAGGGGCCGGCACGTCCAACATCAATCTTGGCTGAAGACCGCTTTCGCGGGCAAGCCTCGCTCCTACAGGTTTAGCGTTGATTACAGAATTTGTGGCTGGCCACGTTCCAATGTGGGAGTGAGCCTGCTCGCGATGGCAGTGGGTCAGTCACTTCAATGCTGACGGGTAGTCAGCTATCGCGAGCAGGCTCACTCCTACAGGTGATCTGTGGTGGATCGGCGATTGGTGGATCACCACAATCCCTGTAGGAGCAAGGCTTGCCCGCGAAGGGGCCGGCACGTCCAACATCAATCTTGGCTGGAAGACCGCTTTCGCGGGCAAGCCTCGCTCCTACACTCGACCGAGGTGGGATGGAATGCCGGGCAATAAAAAACCCCGCGGGCTTAACGCCAGCGGGGTTTTTGTGTACGGGTGGGGCTGGCTTACATCATGCCGCCCATGCCGCCCATACCGCCCATGTCTGGCATGCCGCCGCCAGCAGAGCCTTCTTCCTTGATCTCGGCGATCATGGCTTCGGTCGTGATCATCAGGCTGGCGATGGAAGCCGCTGCCTGCAGAGCCGAACGAGTCACTTTGGCCGGGTCGAGGATACCCATTTCGATCATGTCGCCGTATTCGCCGGTAGCAGCGTTGTAACCGTAGTTACCCGAACCCTGCTTGACCTTGTCGACTACTACGCTTGGCTCGTCGCCGGAGTTGGCAACGATCTGGCGCAGTGGCGCTTCAACAGCGCGACGCAGCAACTGGATACCCACGTCCTGATCGGCGTTGTCGCCTTTCAGTTCGGAGATAGCCTGCAGAGCGCGAACCAGTGCCACGCCGCCGCCAGGTACCACGCCTTCTTCAACGGCTGCACGGGTTGCGTGCAGGGCGTCTTCAACGCGGGCTTTCTTCTCTTTCATTTCAACTTCGGAACCAGCGCCAACCTTGATCACTGCAACGCCGCCGGACAGCTTGGCCAGACGCTCTTGCAGTTTTTCACGGTCGTAGTCGGACGAAGTGTCAGCCACTTGCTGACGGATCTGCAGAACGCGAGCCTGGATATCAGTCTCAACGCCAGCACCGTCGATCACGGTGGTGTTTTCTTTGGACAGGATCACGCGCTTGGCATTACCCAGGTGTTCCAGGGTAGTGCTTTCCAGGCTCAGGCCGATCTCTTCGGAGATAACGGTACCGCCAGTCAGAACAGCGATGTCCTGCAGCATTGCCTTGCGACGGTCGCCGAAGCCTGGAGCCTTGACGGCTGCAACCTTGACGATGCCACGCATGTTGTTCACAACCAGAGTCGCCAAGGCTTCGCCTTCAACGTCTTCAGCAACGATCAGCAGTGGACGGCCGGCTTTGGCAACGGCTTCCAGTACTGGCAACATTTCGCGGATGTTGGAGATCTTTTTGTCGACCAGCAGGATCAGCGGACCGTCGAGCTCGGCGGTCATGGTTTCCGGCTTGTTGACGAAGTACGGGGACAGGTAACCACGGTCGAACTGCATGCCTTCAACAACCGACAGTTCGTTTTCCAGGCCCGAGCCTTCTTCAACGGTGATCACGCCTTCTTTACCGACTTTTTCCATGGCTTCGGCAATGATGTCGCCGATGGAGTTGTCGGAGTTGGCCGAGATGGTGCCGACCTGAGCGATGGCCTTGGTGTCAGCGCAAGGCTTGGACAGGGCTTTGAGCTCTTTGACGATAGCGATGGTCGCTTTGTCGATGCCGCGCTTCAGGTCCATCGGGTTCATGCCGGCAGCGACGGCTTTCAGGCCTTCGTTGACGATCGATTGAGCCAGAACGGTAGCGGTAGTGGTGCCGTCGCCTGCGTCATCGTTGGCACGGGAGGCAACGTCTTTGACCAGCTGCGCGCCCATGTTTTCGAAGCGATCTTTCAGCTCGATTTCTTTGGCGACGGACACGCCGTCCTTGGTGATGGTCGGAGCGCCGAAGCTCTTCTCGATGATCACGTTACGGCCTTTAGGGCCCAGGGTCGCTTTTACTGCGTCAGCCAGGACGTTGACACCGGCGAGCATTTTCTTGCGGGCGGAATCGCCGAATTTAACTTCTTTAGCAGCCATGATCGATATTCCTTAAATACTTTGTAGTAGCGGGAAAATGAGCGGGGAATCAGCCTTCGATAACAGCGAGAATCTCGTTCTCAGCCATTACCAACAGGTCTTCGCCGTCAACTTTCACAGTGTTGCTGCCGGAGTACGGACCGAACACAACCTTGTCACCCACTTTAACGGCCAGTGCGCGCACTTCACCGTTGTCCAGCACGCGGCCGGTACCGACAGCGAGGATCTCGCCGCTGTTGGCTTTTTCAGCAGCCGAACCTGGCAGGACGATACCGCCAGCGGTTTTCTTTTCTTCTTCGCTGCGACGGATGACGACGCGGTCATGCAGAGGACGAAGCTTCATTGTCGATCTCTCCTAATTGTGGTTTTCATCGGCCGGTGTGTTCCCGGCGGGTTTAACAAATCCGGCGGTGCCGGGTGCGGTTCGTCAAGCGAACCGCGGAAGTCTGTCTGGCGTGTTCGCCAGAAACCTTGCGGTGACCGTTACATAAGGGCGCATAAGCTTATTACAAGGGCGGACAGACAAAATTTTTGTGTTTTTGCGGCGCAAATGAACACGGCACCCGAGGGTGCCGTGTCGCTGAAACGCTTTACTTGGGATCGCGATGTTCGAACTCGCCTTCAATCACATCCGGCTCGCGAGTCAATGGCTGCCGCGGAGCGGGACCGCCGCGCGGCTGCAGGTCGTCGGCGAACGCGCGTTGGCGGATCGCCGCCTCTTCGGCGCGCTGGCGCATCTTGTTTGCCAGCAGTCGACGCGAGATCGGCAGCAGCATGATCAGACCCAGCACGTCAGTGACGAAACCCGGCAGGATCAACAGGCCGCCGGCCAATGCCAGCATCAGGCCTTCGAGCATGGTCTGCGCCGGCAGTTCACCGCGGTTCAGGCTTTCCCGGGCTCGCAGCGCAGTCGCCAGACCGGCGATGCGCAGCACGAACACGCCGAGCATCGAGCCGAGAATCACTAGCAGCAGCGCCGGGAAAAACCCGATCGCGCCGCTGACCTTGACGAATACGAACAGCTCCAACACCGGAAACAGTACAAAGAGCAATAAAAAAGGGCGCATCTAATGGTTCCTCAACGCAAGAATGCCTTGCCAGTCTTCCCTAGATGACGTCGCCGTTTCGTGAATTCAAGCGTCGGCCTCTGCATTTTTCGGCCAATGTTCGGCGTGAGCCAGGAAAACCAAGGCTTCGCGCACTTGTGTCGGCGTATTACATGGCGCTTGAAACGGCAGCCAGTAGAGCCCTTGGCCGATGCGCAGGTGCATGCCTTCGGTGTCGATGCCGGCCAGTTGCGCCGGGCTGGTCGTCGGCAGACCGGCCAGTTCGACGTAGTGCGCGATAGCCTTGGCGTGGTCAGCGTTCATGTGCTCGACCATGCTCACTTCAGCCTTGCCGGCGAACGGGTTGGCGAGGGTTAATTGATCGACCCAATGGATCGCGCCGAAACCGCCGATGTAGCGATGACGCACCGGCTCAAGCACCCAGAAATCGAAATCGTGAGCCTTGTGGTAACTCTGCGATTCGGGGAAATAGCGGTAATAACGCCCGGCCGCCGCTTCGATGGCCGCCTCGTCTTCAAGCTTCTGCGCTTGGGCGAGGTAGGTCAGGCGCCCGACTGCTTGCGCATCTTCAGCCCCGCGTTCACCGACAAACAGCGAGCACTTCGGGTCTTTTTGCAGGTTGTGCGTGTGCTGGGCGATGCGGCTGATCAGGATCAGCGGCCGGCCCTGCTCGTCGAGGCAGTAGGGAACCACCGAGCCGAACGGGAAACCGGGCATGGCTTTGGAGTGCGTTGACAACACGCCCCGGTATTCCTTGAGAAGCAATTCTCGTGCATTCTTGGCCGCTTCAACGCTCAATTTATGACTCCTTATATAGAATCCGTCGAAAAAACGGACAGGCGCCTGGGAATAAGTTTCCAGCCGCGCTCGGGGCAGTTCTCATGTGCAGCCGGCCACTTCAGGCGCAGATCGAGAGGCCCTCTTCAAGGACAACCACTCAGACCTGCTATTGGGGCATGCGAATGCAACTCACTGACAAAGTAATCATTATCACTGGCGGTTGCCAGGGTTTAGGCCGTTCGATGGCTGAGTATTTCGCCGGCAAAGGCGCCAAATTGGCGCTGGTCGATCTAAACCAGGAGAAGCTCGACGACACGGTTGCCGCGTGCAAAGCCAAGGGTGTCGAGGCTCGCGCCTATTTGTGCAACGTCGCCAATGAAGAACAGGTAATGCACATGGTCGCGCAAGTGGCCGAAGATTTCGGCGCGATTCACGGCTTGATCAACAATGCCGGGATCTTGCGCGACGGCCTGCTGTTGAAGGTCAAGGACGGCGAGATGACCAAGATGAGCCTGGCGCAATGGCAGGCGGTTATCGACGTCAACCTGACCGGCGTGTTCCTGTGCACCCGTGAGGTCGCGGCGAAGATGGTCGAGCTGAAAAACAGCGGCGCGATCATCAATATTTCGTCGATCTCGCGTGCCGGCAACGTTGGCCAGACCAACTATTCCGCAGCCAAGGCTGGCGTCGCCGCAGCGACCGTGACCTGGGCCAAGGAACTGGCGCGCTACGGCATTCGCGTCGCCGGCATTGCGCCAGGCTTTATCGAAACCGAGATGACCCTGGGCATGAAACCGGAAGCGCTGGAGAAGATGACATCCGGGATCCCGCTGAAGCGCATGGGCAAACCGGATGAGATTGCCCATTCGGCGGCGTATATCTTCGAGAACGACTACTACACCGGACGGATTCTGGAGATGGACGGCGGCTTGCGCATCTAAAACAAAACCTTGTAGCAGCTGCCGAGGCACGAGGCTGCGTTGCGTGTCCGCAGGACCGCCTGGGGGGCCGCCCTCGGGGCCGCTGCGCAGCCCGACGCAGCCTCGTGCCTCGGCAGCTGCTACAAATACCTTTGCGCGATTAATCGTCGCTGATGGTGATGTTCGGCATTGCCGGGCTTGCCGCTTCCTGCAACACGATCCGTGCACCGACATGGCGCGCCAGTTCCTGGTAAACCAGGGCAATCGGGCCGTCCGGCTCGGCAACTACCGTTGGTTTGCCACTGTCGGCCTGCTCGCGGATATCCATCGCCAGCGGCAGTGATGCCAGCAGTTCGACGCCATACTGATTGGCCAACTTGACCCCGCCACCTTCACCGAACAGATGCTCGGCATGCCCGCAGTTGGAGCAGATGTGCACGGCCATGTTTTCCACCACGCCGAGCACCGGAATGTTGACCTTGCGGAACATTTCCACGCCTTTGCGCGCGTCCAACAGGGCCAGATCCTGCGGCGTGGTGACGATCACCGCGCCGGCCACCGGGACTTTCTGCGCCAGGGTCAGCTGAATGTCGCCGGTGCCTGGCGGCATGTCGATGACCAGGTAATCGAGGTCGCCCCACGCGGTTTGCGTGACCAGTTGCAGCAAGGCGCCGGAGACCATCGGGCCGCGCCAGACCATCGGCGTGTTGTCATCGGTGAGGAACGCCATCGACATCACTTCAACGCCGTGAGAAACGATAGGCACGAACCATTTCTGATCCTTGACCTGCGGCCGCGTGCCTTCGGCGATGCCGAACATGATGCCTTGGCTCGGGCCGTAGATGTCGGCGTCGAGAATCCCGACTTTGGCGCCTTCGCGGGCCAGCGCCAGCGCAAGGTTGGCGGCGGTGGTCGACTTGCCGACGCCGCCCTTGCCCGAGGCCACGGCGACCACGTTCTTGACGTTGGCCAGGCCCGGAATCTGTGCCTGAGCCTTGTGCGCGGCGATCACGCTGGTGATCTCGACGCGCGCGGCAGTCACGCCGTCGAGGCCTTGAATGGCCATTTCCAGCATCTGCGCCCAGCCGCTTTTGAACAGGCCGGCGGCATAACCGAGTTCGAGCTGGACGCTGACGCGATCGCCCTGAATCTCGATACTGCGCACGCACCCGGCGCTGACCGGGTCCTGGCTCAGATAAGGGTCGGTGTATTGGCGAAGGACGGCTTCCACCGCTGCGCGATTGACGGCGCTCATGGGCAACTCCGATAGCAAGACTGGAAAATCAGGCGGGTATCGTACGCCGGACACGGATGTGTGGCGAACAGATTACTCTGGCTGGAGCGCTTCCTGTGGCGAGGGGGCTTGCCCCCGTTGGGTGGCGGAGCCGCCCCTGCAATCTGTCAGACAGACCGAGTCGTCTGGATTCACGACTGCTGCGCAGCCGAACGGGGCAAGCCCCCTCGCCACAAAAGCATGTTTGTCACAACGAGCCCTTAGGTGGCGGGGGTGAAAATTATTGCCCGGCGCTTTATAGTGGCCGACCTCCGTTTCATCAAGTAGCCGAGCCCCATGTCCGAGCCACGCAAGATCCTCGTCACCAGCGCCCTGCCCTATGCCAATGGTTCGATCCATCTTGGCCACATGCTGGAATATATCCAGACCGACATGTGGGTGCGCTTCCAGAAGCACCGCGGCAATCAATGCATTTATGTCTGCGCCGACGACGCCCACGGTTCGGCCATCATGCTGCGCGCGGAAAAGGAAGGCATCACCCCGGAACAACTGATCGCCAACGTCCAGGCTGAACACAGCGCCGACTTCGCCGAGTTCCTGGTCGACTTCGACAATTTCCACTCCACTCACTCCGATGAAAACCGTGAGCTGTCGAGTCAGATCTACCTGAAACTGCGCGACGCCGGGCACATCGCCCAGCGCTCGATCACGCAATATTTCGACCCGGAAAAGAAAATGTTCCTGGCCGACCGCTTCATCAAGGGCACCTGCCCGAAATGCGGCACCGAAGACCAGTACGGCGACAACTGCGAAAAATGCGGCGCGACCTACGCGCCGACCGATTTGAAGGATCCGAAGTCGGCAATCTCTGGCGCCACCCCGGTGCTCAAGGATTCCCAGCACTTCTTCTTCAAATTGCCGGACTTCCAGGAAATGCTTCAGGCCTGGACCCGCAGCGGCACCCTGCAAGACGCCGTCGCCAACAAGATCGCCGAATGGCTGGACGCCGGCCTGCAACAGTGGGACATCTCCCGCGATGCACCGTACTTCGGTTTCGAGATTCCGGGCGAGCCGGGCAAATATTTCTACGTGTGGCTGGACGCGCCGATCGGCTACATGGCCAGCTTCAAGAACCTCTGCGCACGTCGTCCGGACCTGGATTTCGATGCGTTCTGGGCCAAGGATTCCACCGCCGAGCTGTACCACTTCATCGGCAAGGACATCGTCAATTTCCACGCGCTGTTCTGGCCAGCGATGCTCGAAGGTGCGGGTTTGCGCAAACCGACCGGCATCAACGTCCACGGCTACCTGACCGTCAACGGCCAGAAGATGTCCAAGTCTCGCGGCACCTTCGTCAAGGCGCGCACTTACCTGGATCACCTGTCGCCGGAATACCTGCGTTATTACTACGCGGCGAAATTGGGCCGTGGCGTCGATGACCTCGACCTGAACCTCGAAGACTTCGTGCAGAAGGTCAACTCCGACCTGGTCGGCAAAGTTGTCAACATCGCCAGCCGTTGCGCCGGTTTCATCCAGAAGGGCAACGCCGGGATACTGGTCGAAGGCAACGCCGCGCCGGAACTGACCGACGCCTTCCTCGCCGCCGCGCCGAGCATCGCCGATGCCTACGAGGCTCGCGACTTTGCCCGCGCCATGCGCGAGATCATGGGCCTGGCCGATCGCGCCAACGCCTGGATCGCCGACAAAGCGCCGTGGTCGCTGAACAAGCAGGAAGGCAAGCACGACGAAGTCCAGGCCATTTGCGCTCTGGGCATCAACCTGTTCCGCCAACTGGTGATCTTCCTCAAACCGGTGCTGCCGCTGCTGGCCGCCGACGCCGAGGCGTTCCTCAACGTCGCGCCGCTGACCTGGAACGACCACGCTACGCTGCTGAGCAATCATCAGTTGAACGAGTTCAAACCGTTGATGACCCGCATCGACCCGGTAAAAGTCCAAGCCATGACCGACGCCTCGAAAGAAGACCTGACCGCCAGCGCCACCGATACCGGCGCAACTGCACCGGCCGGCAACGGTGAACTGCTCAAGGAACCGCTGTCGCCGGAAATCGACTTTGATGCCTTCGCCGCCATCGATTTGCGCGTGGCGCTGATCCTCAAGGCTGAAGCCGTGGAAGGTGCCGACAAACTGCTGCGCCTGACCCTCGACATCGGTGACGAGCAACGCAACGTGTTCTCCGGGATCAAGAGCGCTTACCCGGATCCGTCCAAGCTCGATGGTCGCCTGACCATGATGATCGCCAACCTCAAGCCACGGAAAATGAAGTTCGGCATTTCCGAAGGCATGGTGATGGCCGCCGGTCCTGGCGGTGAAGAAATCTACCTGCTGAGCCCTGACAGCGGTGCCAAGCCGGGTCAACGCATCAAGTAAGATTTCGCGCTGAACCGATCCCACAGTCGTGCCCCGTGCGACTGTGGGATTTTCATGTCTGGCCCACCCTCCTTCCTTGCCGGATAATGCCTGACCTTGGCACACAGCCCTTAGTGACCGGCACGATCATGACCGCATTGCTCCTCACGATTATCAGCGCCGCCCTGATCAACAACCTCGTGTTGCAATGGCCGCTGGGCGTCGATCCGCTATTGGCCGCCGAACGACGGCAGGTTCATGCCTTGGGCGTGGCGACGGCGAGCCTGATGTTGATCGTCGGCGTGCTCGGTGATTTGCTCTATCGCGGGTTGCTGGTGCCGCTGGACCTGACGGCGTTGCGGCTGTTTGTGTTTCTGCCGCTGAGCGTTCTGCTGATCGCGCCGCTGCTGAAATTGCTCGCGCGGGCGCTACCTGGACTGTCCTTCGACGGCCTGTGGCCGTTGCTGCTCGGCAATGCCGGCGTGCTCGGGTTGACCTTGCTCAATGCCGAGGATGATAAAGGACTGCTGCACGCCACGGCGCTGAGCCTCGGCGCCGGGCTGGGCTTTTGGCTGGTACTGAGCCTGTTCAGCGATTTGCGCCAACGCACTCTCGACAACGATGTTCCCCTGCCCTTTCGTGGCTTGCCGATCCAGTTGATCGGCGCCGGATTGCTCGCATTGGCTTTTCTCGGATTCAGTGGACTGATCAAAACATGAGTCTGATTCAACGCATCGACGCCCTCCTGCCGCAGACCCAGTGCGGCAAGTGCGGCCACCCCGGATGCCAGCCCTACGCCGCCGGCATCGTCAGCGGCGAGGCAATCAACAAGTGCCCGCCGGGCGGCGCCGAAACCATCGCCGCGCTCGCTGAATTGCTGCAGGTGCCGGTGCTCGAACTCGACACCAGTCGCGGCGCGGCGCCGGCGCAAATCGCGTATATCCGCGAGGCCGAATGTATCGGTTGCACCAAATGCATTCAGGCCTGCCCGGTCGATGCGATCGTCGGCGCGGCGAAGCTGATGCACACAGTGATTGTCGATGAATGCACCGGTTGCGATTTGTGCGTGGCGCCCTGCCCGGTGGACTGCATTGAAATGCAGCCATTGCCGCTGGCCACGGTGCTGCCGATTGTCGGTGGCTTGGCCTTCAGCCTTGAAGAACAACGGGCGCGGGCGCTCAAACGCAACCGCGCACGGCGCCGCTTCGAGCAACGCAACGCACGCCTGCAACGCGAAGAACAGCAGCGCATCGCCGAGCGTCAGGCCCGCGCGCAGCGTGCCGCGCAACCAAGCGCGGCGGCGGTCAATCCGGTGCAAGCCGCGCTGGAGGGGGTTCGCGCACAGAAAGCCGCGACGGCTGACGCGGCGCTGAAAAAAGCCAAGATCGATGTGGCGATGAGTCGGGCGCAACTGAACAAATCGCTGAAAGCTTTCGGCCATCCGCCGACCTTCGAACAGCAATCGCAACTGATCGTCCTGCAACAACAGTTTGAAGTTGCCGAACGCGCCTTGGCGCAACTGGAAAGTGTTGCGCCAGCGCTGTCGGCACCAGAACCGGCAACGCCGACAGCAGCAGCACCGGTGAAAGACGCGGAGCTGAAACGGGCGAAAATCCACTTGGCGATGCGTCGCGCCGAACTGAAAAAAGCCCAGACTCACGAAGCGCCAGCAGCGCAGATTCAAGCTTTGCAGCAGGCGCTGAGCAACGCCGAGCAAGCCTTGCATGAAGCGGAAGCCGTCAGCGAGCAACCGGTGCCTGAACTGACGCGCGTCGAAAAACGCCCGATCAACAATCAGCTTCGCCAACTGAAAACCGAATTGGCCTACGCCCGCGCCGACGTCAGCAAACTCGAGCGGCAAGCCGATACGCCGAGCGAAGTGCTTGAAAAGGCCCGCGCCCGACTAGCGCAAGCCGAACGGCAAGTGGAGGCTCATGTCGCCCCTTGAATCGGTGGATCAACGCCTGCAGCAGGCGATGAAACTGGTATTGCTCGCCGCTGCGCCGGGCCTGCTGGTGATGTTTTGGTTGTACGGCTGGGGCGTTCTGATCAACCTGATGCTGGCCGCGCTGACCGCATTGGCGGTCGAAGCCGCCGTGATCAAACTGCGCCAGCGGTCAATCCAATCGAGCTTGAGCGACGGCAGCGCGCTGGTCACCGCGACACTGCTGACACTGGCGTTGCCGCCCTATTGCCCGTGGTGGCTGACGGTCAGCGCGGCGGCGGCAGCGTTGTTGTTCGGCAAGCATTTGTATGGCGGCGTCGGCAGCAACCCGTTCAACCCGGCGATGCTCGGTGTGGCCTTGGCGCTGGTGTCATTTCCGCAATCGATGACCCATTGGCCGGCCGCGCATGGCGTGGATTTGGTCACCGGCCTGCAGCAGATTTTCGGTTTCAGCCTCAGCCAGACGCCGGACGCCTGGGTTCAAGCGACGGCGCTGGACGCATTGCGCGTCAATAAAAGCCTGACCATTGATGAACTGTTCGCCAGCCATTCGGCGTTCGGGCGGTTCGGCGGGCGCGGCGTCGAATGGCTCAACCTGGCGTTTCTCGCCGGTGGCGTATTTTTGCTGCAACGCCGCGTGTTCACTTGGCATGCGCCAGTCGGCATGCTCGCCAGCCTGTTCGTCATCAGCCTGCTGTGCTGGAACGGTTCGGGCTCCGACTCGAACGGTTCGCCGCTGTTTCATCTGCTCAGCGGCGCAAGCATGTTGGGCGCGTTCTTCATCGTCACCGAACCGGTGTCCGGCGCCAAAAACCCCGGCGCGCGGTTGTTGTTCGGGGTCGGCGTCGGGCTGCTGACCTACCTGATTCGGACGTGGGGCGGCTACCCCGATGGCGTCGCGTTTGCCGTGCTGCTGATGAACCTGTGCGTGCCGGCACTCGACCGGTTTGTCGTCGCACGCCAGCAGCGAATCGCCTCATGAACCGGGCCACGAGTGTTGCGACGTTGCTGCTGGTGGCCGGGCTGGGGCTCGGCGGGACTTACGCGCTGCAACACCTGAGCACGGCGCGTATCGCCAGCGAACAACGGCAGATCGACAGCCGCACCCTGCTCGATATGCTGCCGCCCGCCAGCTACGACAACCAGCCGCTGGACCAACCGTTGGCGCTCGACAAAGTCTCGCTGAGCACCAGCACATTGCTGGCGGGCTACCGGGCGACCCATGCCGGTCAAACCAGCGCCGTGCTGCTGCGCAGCCAAACTACGGGCTACACCGCCAGCATCGAGTTGCTGATTGCCATCGATGCCAACGGCAAACTGCTGGGGGTGAAAACCCTCAAGCAATCGGAAACCCCAGGCTTGGGCGGACGGATTGCCGAGTGGCCAAATACCTGGCTGCAGAGCTTCAGCGGCAAGTCGCGTAACGATCCTGTTGATAGCGGTTGGCGGTTAAAAAAGGATCAGGGGCAATTTGATCAGATCGCCGGGGCGACCACGACTTCAAGGGCCGTGATCAATGCGATCCATGACGCGTTGCGCTACTTCGATGAACATCGGCAAACACTGGTCGGGAGCGTTGCCAATGAATAAACCAGGTTTGCAGAACTCGCTAATGCTGCTGCCGCTGATCGGCGCCACCGGTTCGCTGATGAGCGCGATGGGCGTGAGCCTGATGTTGCTGCTGGTGATTGCGCTGTTTGGCGTGGCGATGGCGCCACTGCGCTCGCGCCTCGCGCCATGGGCTTGTCTGCCCGCCGCGGTTTTGCTGGCGGCGACGCTGACCAGTTGCGCGCAAATCGCCGGGCAAGCGTGGTCGCTGCAATGGCAGCAACATTTGGGAATGTACGCCGGGCTGATCGCGCTGCAATGCGTGGTGCTGGAGTACAACGGTTTTTTCCGCAGCCCACAGCGTGATCGAATGCGTCTGTGCGGCGGGTTCGTCGTGCTCATGCTGGTCATGGGTGTGCTGCGCGAACTCTTCGGCAACGGCACGTTGGCGGCGCATCTGTCGTGGCTGACCGGCGCGGCAGATTGGCCAGGCCTGGTGCTGAATGCCGACGGCGGTTTGCGCCTGGCCACCCTCGCCCCTGGCGGATTTATCCTGTTGGGATTATTGATCGCCGGGTGGCAAGCCTGGGTCCGCCCAACGCCTTCACAATCGACCGCTTTCGAGGAAACGCATCATCCATGAATGCCGCAAAACGTTACGAAATTTTTCGCAGGCTTCACGAAGACAACCCGGAACCGAAGACCGAGCTGGCCTATTCCTCGGCGTTCGAATTGCTGATCGCGGTGATTCTGTCGGCGCAGTCCACCGATGTCGGCGTCAACAAAGCCACGGCCAAACTGTACCCGGTGGCCAACACCCCGGCGGCGATTTACGCATTGGGCGTCGAGGGTCTGTCGCACTACATCAAGACCATTGGCCTGTTTAACAGCAAGGCGAAAAATGTCATCGAGACTTGCCGCTTGCTGGTCGAGCGCCACGGCGGTGAAGTGCCGCAGACCCGCGAGGAGCTCGAAGCCTTGCCCGGTGTGGGCCGCAAGACTGCCAACGTGGTGCTCAATACAGCATTCCGGCAACTGACCATGGCGGTGGACACGCACATTTTCCGCGTCAGCAACCGCACCGGCATTGCCCCGGGCAAGAACGTGGTCGAAGTGGAAATGAAGCTGATGAAGTTTGTGCCCAAGGAGTTTCTGCTCGATTCACATCACTGGCTGATCCTCCATGGGCGCTACGTGTGCCTGGCGCGCAAGCCTCGCTGCGGCAGTTGCCGGATCGAGGATTTGTGCGAGTACAAGCAAAAGACCTCGGACGATTGAGGCGCTATTAGCTTTATTGATTTATCGATTGAAAAAATCTTTTTTACCCGCCGGGAGAATGTCGATATAAGGAGCGCCAAAGGCACTCTTGGCCTGGAGTAACAAAATGAGTACTGGCAAAGAGCAATTGGAAGTGGAAGAAGACTTCACCCCCGTTGAGGCCGATGACGCTGAACCGGTGGTCGAGGTCGCGAAAACCAACCTGAGCAAGCGCCGCACCATCGACAATCTGCTGGAGGAGCGCCGATTGCAAAAGCAGTTGGCCGATTACGATTTTGATCTATGACACCTGAAAGCCTCCCGAAACGGAGGCTTTTTCTTTGCTGCCATTAAACCAGTCCATTGCGCTGCGCCAGTTCGATCAGGTCCACCAGCGACCGTGCATTAAGTTTCAACAACAAACGTGTCTTGTAAGTGCTGACAGTCTTGTTGCTGAGGAACATGCCATCGGCGATTTCCTTGTTGGTCTTACCCCGAGCCAGTTGTTGCAGCACCATCATTTCCCGGCCTGACAATCGATCAACCATATCCGCTTCGCTGGCATTGCCCAGACTTGCACGGACGGTATGCAACGCTTGATTGGGAAAGTAACTATAACCTGACAATACAGCCTTTATTGCACTCAGCAGTTCCGTCAGATCTTGTTGTTTGCATACATAACCGGCAGCCCCCGACTGCATGCAGCGCATTGAAAAATGCCCCGGCGCCTGCGAGGTCAGCACTAATACTTTCAAAGGCAGTTGCACGGATGTCAGGCGCGCGATGACTTCAAGTCCGTCGAGCTTCGGTATGCCAATATCCAGGATGACAATATCCGGCATATGTTCACGCGCAAGTTGCAATGCATCGACACCGTTATCTGTTTCTGCGACGACTTCGTAGCCATGACGTTCCATTAGCAAACGCACCGCAAGACGAATGACGGGGTGATCATCCACGATCAGCACTTTATTCATGGGCAAGTCCAATTTCGCTGTTCGAATTTTTAGAGCCCGCACAATAACGTAGTCGTTTCGCCCATGGGACGCCGCCCCCCCCAAGCACCTACAGCGAGAGACATTCCCTACAATTAACGCGGATTATTCCTACAAGAAAACCCTGAATGTAATGGGTGAGAAAACGTCGCATCCGAGAGATGACTCGTAAGGTGCAGATTTTTTTTGTATCGGCCTACAACTTCCAAGGTGCCTGACCGACCGTTTGGCTGCTGAATCCGTGCAAATCGAGCGCATGGCGACGTTTAAAAGCAACCAATATTGTCGGATCAAAATTCATTCCACAACATAACGCGTCGACATTTTTTCACTACTGAACAATACACGGAAAGACGGTATAAACTTTTGAAACAACAACAGCCAACAAAATTATCCGAACCAAACTAGAGTTACCCACATAAAATACAACTGACGCATACAACACTTACGCACTTTAATAAAACATCTGCACCCGAACTTAAACTACTACTGCAACCCACGAGAAAACCCAGAACTCATGAGCCATAGATATGAAAAAACTCCACAGGAAAATATCCAACCCGATGACAATTATTGCGATATTCGCAACGCTGTCTGAAGCCTCAGCCGCTGTTTCCTTACCTTTTCTTGGTGATGATGACCGAGAAGTCTACGTATGGTTTTTGATCAGCTTTCCTTTTTACTTGCTGTTTCTTTTCTTTCTGACGCTCAACTTCAACTATCGATCACTGTACGCGCCCTCGGACTTCAATGAGGATCAAAGTTTCCTCAAAGTCCTCGGCGAGGCCGAGCCTGCACAAGACGCAAAACCTGCTCGCATCAGGGGTTCCGTGACAAAACTGAAAAACAGTGTTCGCTCGGCGCCCCGGCAACAATCACCTCCGGGCTTCAGCGCACCCGAGTCGCCCACCCATATCCATCTGCAAACCCGGACGCGAGTGCGACACAGCTTCCATTTGCCGGGCCCGCTGAAGAAGTTGCAGATCATCGACACACGCGGAATGAACGCCGCCGCGGATTTCGCCACATTGATAGAGGGCATTCACGGCGCTCGCTGTCAGCCAACGAAGGCGATCGTATTTTTGGCGTGCAACAAATCGGAGAAATTACTTGAGCAAGGCATGCAGGTGTACTCGCAACAGCAGCAAAAGGACTTCTGCGCCTTCTGTGTGGTTTACAACCTGAGTTCACTGACGGTGACAGAGCCGGATCAAACGGAGGATGAATGATCGGCAAGAGAAAGGTTTTGCAGGAAATGGCACAAGTGCGGACAAAGACATGTCAGCGATGAGAAACGAACTGTGGCCCTGTCGACGAAAAGCGACAGGGCCACACGTTCAATCAGCGCAACCAAGGTTTCAGAACAGCTTGCGACCCTTGTTCGCGGCGATGCGCATACGCAAGGCGTTGAGCTTGATGAAGCCCGCCGCGTCGGCCTGGTTGTAAGCACCGCCATCTTCTTCGAAGGTCGCGATGTTGGCGTCGAACAGCGACTCATCGGACTTGCGGCCAGTGACGATCACGTTGCCCTTGTACAGTTTCAGGCGCACAACGCCGTTCACGTGTGCCTGGGACGCATCGATCATCTGCTGCAGCATCAGACGCTCAGGGCTCCACCAGTAACCGGTGTAGATCAGACTGGCGTATTTAGGCATCAGCTCGTCTTTGAGGTGAGCGACTTCGCGGTCCAGGGTGATCGATTCGATCGCACGGTGAGCGCGCAGCATGATGGTGCCGCCAGGGGTTTCGTAGCAGCCACGGGACTTCATGCCCACGTAACGGTTCTCGACGATGTCGAGGCGACCGATACCGTGTTCGCCACCGATTTTGTTCAGCGTCGCCAGCACGGTGGCCGGGGTCATTTCGACACCGTCCAGTGCAACGATGTCGCCGTTGCGGTAGGTCAGTTCCAGGTACTGCGCTTTATCAGGAGCCTTCTCCGGGGAGACGGTCCATTTCCACATGTCTTCTTCATGCTCGGTCCAGGTGTCTTCCAGCACGCCGCCTTCATAGGAGATGTGCAGCAGGTTGGCATCCATCGAGTACGGGGATTTTTTCTTGCCGTGACGCTCGATCGGGATGTTGTGCTTTTCAGCATAATCCATGAGCTTTTCACGCGAGAGCAGGTCCCATTCGCGCCACGGGGCAATGACTTTCACGCCTGGCTTGAGCGCGTAGGCGCCCAGTTCGAAACGGACCTGGTCGTTGCCTTTGCCGGTCGCGCCGTGGGAAATGGCGTCGGCGCCGGTTTCGTTAGCGATTTCGATCAGGCGCTTGGCGATCAACGGACGAGCGATGGAAGTACCCAGCAGGTACTCGCCTTCGTAAACGGTGTTGGCGCGGAACATCGGATAGACGAAGTCACGCACGAATTCTTCGCGCAGATCGTCGATGTAGATTTCTTTGACGCCCATGGCCTGAGCCTTGGCGCGGGCCGGTTCGACCTCTTCGCCCTGACCCAGGTCAGCGGTGAAGGTCACTACTTCACAGTTATAAGTATCCTGCAGCCACTTGAGGATCACCGAAGTGTCCAGGCCGCCGGAATACGCCAGAACGACCTTGTTTACGTCCGCCATGCCATCACTCCACGGGGTTTACGGAAAGCCGGGAAGTCTACCGCTCATACGGAATAATTTACAGAGGCGCGACAGCTTATGACGACGAAGCGACAGATTGTTACGCCGGCGCGACGATGACCGCCGAGTCAGGAAGTGGCCGCAGCACTCGCCGCCGAGGCCGATTGCGGCGCCGGTTTGTCGGTCGGCGCGACGCGTTCGAGGCGCACCGCGACCCGGCGATTCTTCGCGCGGTTGGCCGCATTCGAGTTCGGCACCAACGGATAGCGTTCGCCGTGGAAACGCATGGTGATCTGCGATTCCTGGATGCCATTGGCCTTGAAGAAGTCCATGACCGCCAATGCGCGACGACGTGAAAGTTCACGATTGGTCAGGCGGTTGCCGCTGTTGTCGGAGTGGCCGTCGAGCTCGATGTGATTGACCGTCGGGTCGGCTTTGATGAATTCCAGCATCACCTGCAATTTGGCTTTGGCGTGTGGATCGAGATCCACGCCTTCACCGGGGAAGCCGACTTCGGACTGCTTCACCTGTTCGAAATTCTGTGGCAGGAGCTTGGCCACGCAACTTTGATAGTCATTGAAAGCCTTGTTGAATTTCACCGGCAGCAGACGCACCTCCGACACCCGGCCATCGCCCGAAGCACGACGAATCACCGGGCTGCGGCCGTCCATCAAACCGCTGATCAGGCGTCCGGCCTGCACTTGCGAACTGTTGAACAGGACGTTGCCGCTGCCGATGTTCACCGAACCCAGGTTGATGTCGCCACGCCCCGGCTGCCATGGCGCAGCGGCCGCAAGCAAGGTCGCGGAACCGCCGCCGATCACCGAGTTGTAGGCCTTGAGACGAAAAATCGCCTGCTCGCCAGCACGTCGCACGAACTCGCCCGAACCGAAATCGGTGATCGGCTGGGTCAGGCGGCATTCGAACTTGTCACCTTCGACCGTCCACTCGATGCTCTCCAGACGTGTCTGGAAAGTGAGCGCCATTGCGGGAAGGCTGGCAAACACACTGAGCAAGGCTAAATAACGCTGGCGCACGGGAGGCTCCACTGGCTTCTACAACAAAAAGACCGACACAGATGTTTACGGCATACCCATTGGATATCGTCAGGTTCCTGCAAAACTTGATAGCGGGTGCCTGCATGAGTCTTTTCCGGTAGCATTCCCCTCAGTTTGACCCGCCTGGAATCCCCTCATGTCCGACCGCCTGACCCTGCTGCGTCCCGACGACTGGCATATTCATCTTCGCGATGGTGCTGTTTTGTCCAATACCGTTGCGGATGTCGCGCGCACCTTTGGTCGCGCCATCATCATGCCTAACCTGGTACCTCCGGTGCGAAACGCCGCTGAAGCCGACGGCTATCGCCAGCGGATTCTCGCTGCACGCCCGGCCGGCAGTCGTTTCGAACCGCTGATGGTGCTGTACCTGACCGACCGCACCCAGCCCAAAGAAATTCGTGAAGCCAAGGCCAGCGGTTTCGTTCACGCCGCCAAGCTGTACCCGGCCGGCGCCACCACCAACTCGGATTCTGGCGTCACCAGCATCGACAAGATCTTCCCGGCGATCGAGGCCATGGCCGAAGTCGGGATGCCTTTGCTGATTCACGGTGAAGTCACCCGTGGCGATGTCGACGTCTTCGATCGCGAAAAAATCTTTATCGATGAGCACATGCGGCGTGTGGTCGAGCGTTTCCCGACGCTCAAAGTGGTGTTCGAACACATCACCACCCGCGACGCCGTGGAATTCGTCAACGCGGCCCCGGCCAACGTTGGCGCGACCATCACCGCGCATCACCTTCTGTACAACCGCAACCACATGCTGGTGGGCGGGATTCGGCCGCACTTCTACTGCTTGCCGATTCTCAAGCGCAATACTCACCAGGAAGCCCTGCTCGACGCCGCCACCAGCGGCAGCGCGAAGTTCTTCCTCGGCACCGACTCGGCGCCGCATGCGCAACATGCCAAAGAAGCCGCTTGCGGCTGCGCCGGTTGCTACACCGCTTATGCGGCGATCGAGATGTACGCCGAAGCCTTTGAACAACGCAATGCGCTGGACAAGCTCGAAGCTTTCGCCAGCCTCAACGGCCCGCGTTTCTATGGCCTGCCGGTGAACACCGATCGCATTACCCTGGTCCGCGAAGAGTGGACCGCCCCAACCAGCCTGCCATTTGGCGAGCTGACCGTAATCCCGCTGCGCGCCGGTGAAAAACTGCGCTGGCGCCTGCTGGAGGAACACGCGTGAGTGAAGACCATTTCGACGACGAACAGGACGGTCAGGGCGGCGGCGGTCCTCGCCATCCAATGGCAGCGCGCTTTCGTGGTTACCTGCCGGTTGTCGTCGACGTAGAAACCGGTGGTTTCAACTCGGCCACCGACGCATTGCTGGAAATCGCCGCGACCACCATCGCGATGGATGAAAAAGGCTTTGTATATCCCGACCACACCTACTTCTTCCGCGTCGAGCCGTTTGAAGGCGCGAACGTTGAAGCGGCGGCGCTGGAATTCACCGGGATCAAGCTTGATCACCCGCTGCGCATGGCCGTCAGCGAAGAAACCGCGCTGACCGATATTTTCCGTGGGATCCGCAAGGCGCTGAAAGCCAACGGCTGCAAACGGGCGATTCTGGTCGGCCACAACAGCAGCTTCGACCTGGGCTTCCTCAACGCCGCGGTCGCGCGTCTGGACATGAAACGCAACCCGTTTCACCCGTTCTCCAGTTTCGACACCGCGACCCTTGCAGGCCTGGCTTACGGCCAGACGGTATTGGCCAAGGCCTGCCAGGCTGCCGACATCGACTTTGACGGTCGCGAGGCTCACTCGGCACGCTACGACACCGAGAAGACTGCCGAGCTGTTCTGCGGCATCGTCAATCGCTGGAAACAAATGGGCGGCTGGGAAGACTTCAACGACTGATGCAGTCGCAGGGTTTATCCCGCCCACAAAAAAACCGGCCGCAATGGCCGGTTTTTTTATGCCTGACGCTTGGGCTTACAGCGCCGCAGCGTGCTCGGTCAGGTAAGCCGCAACACCTTCGGTGGAAGCGGTCATGCCTTTGTCGCCCTTTTTCCAGTTGGCTGGGCAGACTTCGCCGTGCTCTTCGTGGAATTGCAGAGCGTCGACCAGACGAACCAGCTCTTCGATGTTACGGCCCAGCGGCAGGTCGTTGATGATCTGCGAGCGGACGACGCCTTTGTCGTCGATCAGGAAGGCGCCACGGAATGCCACGCCGTCAGCGGACTGAACGTCGTAGGCCTTCATGATTTCCTGCTTGATGTCGGCAGCCATGGTGTATTGAACCTGGCCGATACCGCCATTGTTCACCGGGGTGTTGCGCCATGCGTTGTGGGTGAAGTGCGAGTCGGTCGAAACGGTGATCACTTCAACGTTGCGTGCCTTGAAGTCAGCAACGCGGTTGTCCAGAGCGATCAGCTCGGACGGGCAAACGAAGGTGAAGTCCAGTGGGTAGAAGAACACCAGGCCGTATTTGCCTTTGATGGCCGAAGACAGGGTGAAGCTGTCGACGATTTCGCCGTTGCCGAGAACGGCCGGTACGGTGAAGTCCGGGGCTTGTTTGCCTACGAGTACGCTCATTGGATATCTCCTGGTCTAATAACGTGAAGCTCGGGTTTCGCGTCAGCCTGCCACCCGCAAGCGACATCCCTGTGACACGAACCTGCTTGGTAAGGACCGCCCATCATACACGGCGTATTTGAGCTGTCTTTAATGGTTTTTTGATGGCACGGCAATTTGCTGCCGAGAGCGCTAATGGCCGATTGCCCGACTAAAACCGTTCGTCAGACACTGGCAGTAGTTGCACAGGGTTTACAGAAACCACTTTGACAATCATTCTCGTTAACATTAAGATCCACCGCAATTGAGTCACAACCAGCGACGGTTCTCACTTATGTATGTCTGCCTCTGCACTGGCGTCACCGACGGTCAAATCCGCGATGCAATCTATGAAGGATGCTGCAGCTACAAGGAAGTCCGTCAGGCTACCGGCGTAGCCAGCCAATGCGGCAAATGCGCCTGCCTGGCCAAGGAAGTAGTTCGCGAAACCCTTACCAAGCTGCAAACGGCCCAGGCTGCGATTCCTTTTCCAGTTGAATTTACAGCCGCATAACTACCCAATTTCAAAGAACCGGACTCATGTCCGGTTTTTTTATGCCTGAAAATCAATCGCTTAGGTTCTAGACGCGGAACACAAACATTCTTATTCCGATTAATTTTCATATAACTTTCAATAACTTAGGTTTGACACTGTTAGTTGTGCGGCTCAAACTCTGGCCCATAGTCAGTTAATACAGGACAGGACCCGATCATGAAAGGCGACATTACAGTCATCCAGCATCTCAACAAGATCCTTGCCAATGAGCTGGTCGCGATCAATCAATACTTTCTGCATGCACGCATGTACGAAGATTGGGGCCTGAACAAGCTGGGCAAGCACGAGTACAAAGAATCCATCGACGAGATGAAGCATGCGGACAAGCTGATCAAGCGCATCCTGTTTCTCGAAGGTCTGCCGAACGTGCAGGACCTGGGCAAGCTGCAGATCGGCGAGCACACCCGCGAAATGCTTGAGTGCGACCTGCGTATCGAACGCACCGGTCACGCGGATTTGAAGGTCGCGATCGCACACTGCGAAACCGTTGGCGACTTCGGTAGCCGTGAACTGCTTGAAGACATTCTTGAAGCCGAAGAAGAACATATCGACTGGCTGGAAACTCAGCTGGGCCTGATCGACAAGATTGGTCTTGAGAACTATCTGCAATCGCAGATGGGCGAAGAGTAATTAGCGTTCGCTAAACTCGAGACACTAAAAAGCCCCGCCCTCTTATGAGGTGCGGGGCTTTTTATTGCCTCGCTTCTGCAGGAGCGAGGCTTGCCCGCGAAGACCGATGACGCGGTGCTACTGATAAACCGCGGCGCCTGCTTCGCGAGCAAGCTTTGCTCCTACAAGAGCCGAAGCAGATCGCATCCGTCCTGTAGGAGCGAGGCTTGCACACGAAGAACGATGACACGGTGTTACTGATAAACCGCGGCGCCTGCTTCGCGAGCAAGCTTTGCTCCTACAAGATCCGAAGCAGATCGCATACGTCCTGTAGGAGCGAGGCTTGCCCGCGAAGAACGATGACGCGGTATTACTGATAAACCGCGGCGCCTGCTTCGCGAGCAAGCTTTGCTCCTACAAGATCCGAAGCAGATCGCATACGTCCTGTAGGAGCGAGGCTTGCCCGCGAAGAACGATGACGCGGTGTTACTGATAAACCGCGGCGCCTGCTTCGCGAGCAAGCTTTGCTCCTACAACGGCCGAAGCGGATCAGGCTTCGGTCTTGGCTGCTGCGGCTTTATCGGCAGCGGCTTTGATCGTGGCCTGCAGCGAACCGTCAGCGGCCATTTCGGTCATGATGTCGCTACCGCCGACCAGCTCACCACCAACCCACAATTGCGGGAAGGTTGGCCAGTTGGCGTACTTAGGCAGGTTGGCGCGGATTTCCGGGTTCTGCAGGATGTCCACGTAAGCGAACTTTTCGCCACAGGCCATTACAGCCTGCGCGGCTTTCGCGGAGAAGCCACACTGCGGGGCATTCGGCGAGCCTTTCATGTAAAGCAGAATGGTGTTGTTAGCAATCTGCTCTTTAATCGTTTCGATGATATCCATGGAGCACCTCGGCTGAACTTTCCGACTCAGTGGTCGGCACGGTGGCGCATTGTAACGGAAACCCGAGCGCCATGCTCGGACTCCCCGACAGACTCGATCAAGCCGCCGCCACGGTCACCGGCACACCATTCAACGCCGCATTCCCCGACAACTCATCGAGCTGACACTCATCAGTAAGGTCATTGGCGCTCGATCCCGGCTGACTGCTGGCAATCGCCATCTGCACGCCCGGTCGCGCGTGACCCCAACCGTGCGGCAGGCTGACCACGCCTTTCATCATGTCGAGGCTGCCGAGCACTTCGACTTCAATCGCCCCGACCCGCGAGCTTACTCGCACCAGTTGCCCATCACTGAGCCCACGACTGGCCAGGTCCTCAGGGTGCATCAGCAACTGATGACGCGGCTTGCCTTTCACCAATCGATGATAGTTGTGCATCCACGAGTTATTGCTGCGCACATGCCGACGGCCAATCATCAGCAACTCATCGGTCGCCGGGGCTTGTAGCGCAGCGAAACGCGCCAGATCGGCAAGGATCGCCGGCGGCGCGGCTTGCACACGCTGATTCGCGGTTTTCAGGCGTGGCGCCAAATTGGCTTTGAGCGCGCCCAGATCAACGCCGTGAGGATGATCGAACAAGGTCGCCAGCGAGAGTTTTTGCTCCGCCGCATCGCCATACATGCCCATGCGCAAACCCCGGTCGATCATCTGCGCCGGGGCAATCGTCGGCTTGAGTTCTTTGCCGGTTTTCGCCGCGAAGGCTTTGGCCAGCCCGACAAAAATCTCCCAGTCATGCAGCGCGCCTTGCGGCTTGGCGAGGATCGCTCGATTGAAACGGCTGACATTGCGCACCGCGAACATATTGAAGGTGGTGTCGTAATGATCGTTTTCCAGCGCCGAGGTCGACGGCAGGATCAGGTCGGCGTAACGCGTGGTTTCGTTGATGTACAGGTCGATGCTGACCATGAACTCCAGGCCATCCAGCGCCTGCTCGAGTTGGCGGCCGTTGGGCGTCGACAGCACCGGATTGCCCGCCACAGTGACCAGCGCACGCACCTGCCCTTCACCGCCAGTGAGCATTTCCTCGGCCAGCGCTGACACCGGCAATTCCCCGGCATATTCCGGGCGCCCGGACACGCGGCTCTGCCACAGATTGAAATGCCCACCCGAGGTCGAAGCCACCAGATCCACCGCCGGCTCGGTGCACAGCGCGCCGCCGACCCGGTCAAGATTGCCGGTCACCAGATTGATCAACTGCACACCCCAATGGCACAACGTCCCGAACGCCTGGGTCGACACGCCCATGCGTCCATAACACACGGCGCTTGGCGCCGCCGCGAAGTCTCGGGCCAATTGGCGAATCTGCTCGGCAGGCACGGCACACAGCGGGCTCATGGCTTCGGCAGTAAAACTCGCGACCGCTTCGCGCACCTGATCCAGACCATCGACCGGCAAATGGCTGTCGCGCGTGAGGTTTTCGGCGAACAAGGTATTCAGTAGCCCGAACAGCAGCGCCGCATCGCCACCGGGGCGCACGAACACGTGCTGATCGGCAATGGCAGCGGTTTCGCTACGGCGCGGATCGACCACCACCACTTTGCCGCCGCGCGCCTGAATCGCTTTCAGACGCTTTTCCACGTCCGGCACGGTCATGATGCTGCCGTTCGACGCCAGCGGATTGCCGCCGAGGATCAACATGAAATCGGTGTGATCAATGTCCGGAATCGGCAGCAACAAGCCGTGGCCGTACATCAGGTGACTGGTGAGGTGATGCGGCAGCTGATCGACCGAGGTCGCAGAAAAACGGTTGCGGGTTTTCAGCAAACCGAGAAAGTAATTGCTGTGAGTCATCAACCCATAGTTGTGCACGCTGGGGTTGCCCTGATAGACCGCCACCGCGTTTTGCCCATGCCGCTCCTGAATCGCCGCCAGCCGTTCGGCGACCAGATTGAAGGCGTCTTCCCAGGCAATCGGCTGCCATTCACTGCCCACGCGCTGCATCGGCTGATGCAGGCGATCGGGATCATTCTGAATATCCTGCAGCGCCACCGCTTTCGGGCAAATGTGCCCACGGCTGAAGGTGTCCAGCGGATCACCCTTGATCGAGGTGATCTGCACCTGGCCTTCGGCTTCGGTGGTTTCGATGGTCAGGCCGCAAATGGCTTCACACAGGTGGCAGGCACGGTGGTGGAGAGTCTTGGTCATGGCCAGTCTCTGTTTTGTTCTGGGCGGGCAAAGTCGGCCGCGGGAACAAAACTATGGCGCGCGAACCGTCGCTGCGCCAGCGACGTTCGTCTTGTGAATCGCCAGCCATCAGGCCAGCCGATGGCCCGCAAGCGTCAGTTGGTCGGCAGCCGTGGCGGCGCCTGCAACTGGATTTCCTGGATGGTTTCGATCTGCTCGTGGGCGATATGCACCCCGGTCAGTTCGCCGATCAGGCGCCAATGCTCGTCGAGCCCGGAGCTGATGGTCGCCATGCGGTCGATCATGCGTCGGCCGGCGGCTTTGGTCACTTCGTCGTCGCTGCGCATCAACTCAAACGACATTGAAGTCATGGAGGCGGTGAGATGGGTCAGAGAGCGGGCCGTGAGGCCAAGTAGTTCCATTAACTGTTGTTCTTTCGATTCCATGCGTAGGCTTCCTGCGTCGCTCGAGCCGTAGTTATAACCCAGCACTTTGCATTAGCAAATGTTTCGACGCCGACAGCGTGGCTGTTCCGACCAAATGAACACTCACCGAGCTTGGTAAGCGCTTGGCGACTCTCGAAGATCTCGCTTTCTGCGTCCGGGTTATTTGCAATCGAGCTTGGGCACCGTGTACAAATGCGTCATTCCACTGCAAATCCTGAAACATCTGCGCAGGCGGAAAAATAAGCCCCCTATTGGTAAGACGCGACATTTAATTATAAGATCGCGCCTTCCCCTATTTCGTCGCCCCGTGCGGCTTACGCCGCAGGTCTCGCCCGTTGTTCCGTTAAACAAGGCTTTGAGCATCTGCGGTTTGTAGCAAAAAGGTAGTCAATGATGAGCGCAAGGCACTTTCTCTCCCTGATGGATTGCACGCCCGAAGAGCTGGTCAGCGTGATCCGTCGAGGCGTTGAGCTCAAGGACCTGCGTAACCGCGGCGTACTGTTCGAGCCTCTGAAAAACCGCGTGCTCGGGATGATTTTCGAGAAGTCCTCGACGCGCACGCGTATCTCGTTCGAAGCCGGGATGATCCAGCTCGGCGGCCAGGCGATTTTCCTCTCGCCGCGCGACACTCAACTGGGCCGTGGCGAACCGATTGGTGACGCCGCGATTGTCATGTCGAGCATGCTCGATGCGGTGATGATCCGTACTTTTTCCCACAGCACCCTGACCGAATTCGCTGCCAATTCGCGCGTGCCGCTGATCAACGGCCTGTCCGATGACTTGCACCCGTGCCAGTTGCTGGCCGACATGCAGACCTTCCTCGAACATCGCGGCTCGATTCAGGGCAAGAGCGTGGCGTGGATCGGCGACGGCAACAACATGTGCAACAGCTATATAGAAGCGGCAATTCAGTTCGACTTCCAATTGCGCATTGCCTGCCCGGAAGGTTTCGAGCCTAGCGCCGAGTTCATGGCCAAGGCCGGCGATCGCGTGAGCATCGTCCGCGATCCTCGGGATGCCGTGCGCGGCGCGCATCTGGTCAGCACCGACGTCTGGACCTCGATGGGTCAGGAAGAAGAAACCGCCAAACGCTTGAAGCTGTTCGCACCGTTCCAGGTCAACCGTGCCCTGCTCGACCTCGCGGCCGAAGATGTGTTGTTCATGCACTGCCTGCCAGCGCACCGGGGCGAAGAGATCAGCCTCGACTTGCTCGACGATCCGCGCTCGGTTGCCTGGGATCAAGCGGAAAACCGACTGCACGCGCAGAAAGCATTGCTCGAATTTCTGGTCACTCCGGCGTATCACCACGCATGAGCCAGCCATTACTGCTTAACCTGCGCAACCTCGCGTGCGGCTATCAAGACCAGCGCGTGGTGCAGAACCTCAACCTGCACTTGAATGCCGGCGACATCGGTTGCCTGCTGGGTTCGTCGGGTTGCGGCAAAACCACCACGTTGCGTGCCATCGCCGGTTTCGAACCGGTGCACGAAGGTGAAATCCAGTTGGGTGGCGAGACTATTTCCAGCGCCGGTTTCACCCTCGCCCCGGAGAAACGCCGGATCGGCATGGTGTTCCAGGATTACGCGCTGTTCCCGCACTTGAGCGTCGCCGAAAACATCGCGTTCGGCATTCGCAAGCATCCGCAAAAGGATCGCGTCACCGAAGAGTTGCTGGAACTGGTCAACCTGAAAAATCTTGGCAAGCGCTTCCCGCACGAGCTGTCCGGCGGCCAGCAGCAACGTGTCGCCCTCGCCCGCGCACTGGCGCCGGAACCGCAATTACTGCTGCTTGATGAGCCGTTTTCCAACCTCGATGGCGAATTGCGCCGCAAGCTCAGCCATGAAGTGCGCGACATTCTCAAGGCGCGTGGCACCAGTGCGATTCTGGTCACTCACGACCAGGAAGAAGCCTTTGCCGTAAGCGATCATGTCGGGGTGTTCAAGGAAGGTCGGCTTGAGCAGTGGGATACGCCCTACAACCTCTATCACGAACCGCTGACACCTTATGTCGCCAGTTTCATTGGCCAGGGTTATTTCATTCGTGGCCAGTTGAGCAGCCCGGAATCGGTACAGACCGAACTCGGTGAGTTGCGCGGCAACCGGGCCTACACTTGGCCGATTGGCGGCGCGGTGGATGTATTGTTGCGCCCGGACGACATCGTGTATGACCCGGACAGCGCCTTGAAAGCGCGGATCGTCGGCAAGACGTTCCTCGGTGCATCGACGTTGTATCGCCTGCAGTTGCCGACGGGTGCGCAACTGGAATCGATCTTCCCGAGCCACGCGGATCATCTGGTCGGCGCGCAGGTCGGGATTCGTGTGGTCGCCGAGCATCTGGTGTTGTTCCAGGCGTCCGGCAGCACGGCGGCGCAGATTCCAGTGGTCGAATCCGGCGTTCGCCGCTACAGCACCGCCAGCTGATCGCACCTCTCAATATAGGCGCGAGGTTTGCCCACGAGAGCGCCAGTTTTGCCGATAAAAATGTCGGCAAGATTGACGCCTTCGCGGGCAAGCCTCGCTCCTACATCAGCATTCGTCAGGGACGGCCGATGTCGGCGAACTTCGCTTGCGTATGTTCGGCCAACACCGCCGGCGCCAATTCGACCTCCAGCCCGCGGCGCCCGGCGCTGACAAAAATACTCGCGAACGGCTGCGCCGAACTGTCGATAAAGGTGCGCAGACGCTTCTTCTGGCCCAACGGGCTGATCCCGCCCAGCAGGTAACCTGTCGCGCGTTGCGCCGCTGCGGGGTCAGCCATTTCAACTTTCTTCACCCCGGCCGCCTGCGCCAAGTGCTTTAAATCCAGACTTCCGACCACCGGCACCACCGCCACCAGCAATTCGCCTTTCTCACTGGCCGCCAGCAGCGTCTTGAACACCTGCGCAGGGTCCAACGCCAGTTTCTCCGCGGCCTCCAGCCCATACGACGCAGCTTTCGGATCATGTTCGTAACTGTGCACGCGATGTTCGGCTCGAACTTTTTTCAACAAATCCAATGCGGGTGTCATGACGGCTCCAGTCGCGACGGCAGAAGAAAAACACTGCGCCGGATTCTAGGTCATCGCCGCGCAAAACGCTCTATTGCGGCGCCATTTCAAAGGCTTGGCACCAGCCTGCGCGAAGGGTTCGAGAGCAATTCGCCGCGCCATCAAGACGATCATTCACACCACGAATAGTTTAATTGTGACTGACGGTTCACTTTCGACCTTTGACAGCGGCGTTTCTTGTCTATATTTTTTCGAATGCGAATACTGTACGAATGAGCACAAAGCAGCACCCGGCAGTAAACCAGAAAGAGGATGGGGATCCTGTTCTGGTGAAAATCGCGCTTTGCCCACGATGACAAAGCGCCAGACAACAACAAAAAAGAGGTTTTCGATGACAACTGCTTTAAAACAACCGCCACTCTCCAGCCAATGCATGGCCGAATTCCTCGGCACCGCCCTGTTGATCTTTTTCGGCACCGGTTGCGTTGCTGCGCTCAAGGTCGCGGGTGCCAGCTTCGGTTTGTGGGAAATCAGCATTATCTGGGGCGTCGGCGTCAGCATGGCGATCTACCTCACCGCCGGGATTTCCGGGGCGCATCTCAATCCAGCCGTCAGCATCGCCCTGAGCATTTTCACCGATTTCGAAAAGCGCAAACTGCCCTTCTACATCCTCGCCCAAGTAGCTGGCGCGTTTTGCGGTGCCCTGTTGGTTTACACCCTCTACAGCAATCTGTTCTTCGATTACGAACAAACTCACCAAATGGTTCGTGGCACTCAGGCCAGCCTTGAGTTGGCCTCGGTGTTCTCCACATTCCCGCACCCTGCGCTGTCTACAGCCCAGGCGTTTCTGGTTGAAGTGGTCATCACCGCGATCCTCATGGGCGTGATCATGTCCCTGACTGACGACAACAATGGCTTGCCCAAAGGCCCGCTGGCGCCACTGTTGATCGGCCTGTTGATTGCGGTGATTGGCAGCTCGATGGGCCCGCTGACCGGTTTTGCGATGAACCCGGCGCGTGATTTCGGACCCAAGCTGATGACTTTCTTTACCGGTTGGGGTGAAATTTCCCTCACCGGCGGGCGCGATATCCCGTATTTCCTGATTCCGATCTTTGCACCGATTGTCGGTGCCTGCCTCGGCGCTGCTGCTTATCGCGGGCTGATTGCCCGTCATTTGCCGAGCGCCGAACCTGCTACAAAGGACGCAGCACCGGCCATTGACGGCAAACCAAGAACTTCTTGATACCGTTGGCGCGTGATCCTGCCCATTTGATCGCGCGCCTGACCTCACTTCTTTTTCGTCCAAGGCAATCGACATGACCGATATTCAGAATAAGAACTACATCATTGCCCTTGATCAGGGTACGACCAGCTCCCGCGCGATCATTTTCGATCGCGACGCGAACGTGGTCTGCACCGCGCAGCGCGAATTCGTTCAGCATTACCCGCAAGCCGGTTGGGTCGAACATGACCCGATGGAAATCTTCGCGACGCAAAGCGCCGTGATGGTCGAGGCCCTGGCGCAAGCCGGCCTGCATCACGATCAGGTCGCCGCCATCGGCATCACCAACCAGCGTGAAACCACCGTGGTCTGGGACAAGACCACCGGCCGCCCGATCTACAACGCGATTGTCTGGCAGTGCCGCCGCAGCACCGAGATCTGCCAGCAGCTCAAGCGCGATGGCCACGAGCAATACATCAGCGAAACCACCGGCCTGGTCACCGACCCGTATTTCTCCGGCACCAAACTCAAGTGGATCCTCGACAACGTCGAAGGCAGCCGCGAGCGTGCGCGCAACGGCGAACTGCTGTTCGGCACCATCGACAGCTGGCTGATCTGGAAATTTACCGGCGGCAAAGTCCACGTCACCGACTACACCAACGCCTCGCGCACCATGCTCTTCAACATCCACTCGCTGGAGTGGGACGCGAAGATGCTGGAGATCCTCGACATCCCGCGCGAGATGCTCCCGCAAGTTAAGTCTTCCTCGGAAATCTACGGCCACACCAAAAGCGGGATCGCCATTGGCGGCATCGCCGGTGACCAACAGGCTGCCCTGTTCGGCCAGATGTGCGTCGAGCCCGGCCAGGCGAAAAACACCTACGGCACCGGTTGCTTCCTGCTGATGAACACCGGCGGCAAAGCGGTGAAATCCCAGCACGGCATGCTCACCACCATCGCTTGCGGGCCGAAAGGCGAAGTGGCCTACGCACTGGAAGGCGCAGTGTTCAACGGCGGTTCGACCGTGCAGTGGCTGCGTGACGAACTGAAAATCATCAACGACGCGCACGACACTGAATACTTCGCCAGCAAGGTCAAGGACAGCAACGGCGTGTACCTGGTGCCGGCGTTTACCGGTCTGGGCGCGCCGTACTGGGACCCGTATGCCCGTGGCGCGTTGTTCGGTCTGACCCGCGGCGTGCGCGTTGATCACATCATCCGCGCCGCGCTGGAATCGATCGCTTACCAGACCCGCGACGTCCTCGACGCCATGCAGCAGGACTCCGGCGAACGCCTGAAATCCCTGCGCGTGGACGGCGGCGCAGTGGCCAACAACTTCTTGATGCAGTTCCAGGCCGACATCCTCGGCACTCAGGTCGAGCGTCCGCAAATGCGCGAAACCACCGCACTCGGCGCCGCCTACCTGGCCGGCCTGGCATGCGGCTTCTGGGGCAGCCTCGACGAGTTGCGTGGCAAGGCTGTGATCGAGCGTGAATTCGAACCGGCACTGGACGAAAGCGCCAAGGAAAAACTCTACGCCGGCTGGAAGAAAGCGGTCAGCCGCACGCGCGATTGGGAACCGCACGAAGGCGCTGAATAAGCCAAGCTGAGGACTCGTATCGGTATGTAACTGGCAGGGAGTGGATTCGTGCGGCATCATGGGCAAATTTTGCACGGCAGCCCAAAGGAAGCCCCATGAATCTGCCTCCCCGTCAGCAACAAATCCTCGAGCTGGTCCGCGAACGCGGCTACGTGAGCATCGAGGAAATGGCCACGCTGTTCGTCGTTACACCGCAAACCATTCGCCGCGACATCAATCAACTCGCGGAAGCCAATTTGCTGCGTCGCTACCACGGCGGCGCTGCCTACGATTCCAGTGTCGAAAACACCGCTTACGCCATGCGCGCCGACCAGATGCGCGATGAAAAGCAGCGTATCGGTGAAGCCATTGCCGCACAGATTCCCGACCACGCCTCGCTGTTCATCAATATCGGCACCACCACCGAATCGATTGCCCGGGCGCTGCTCAATCACAATCACCTGAAGATCATCACCAACAACCTGCACGTGGCTTCCATGCTCAGCGCCAAGGACGACTTCGATGTCCTGCTGACGGGCGGCAATGTGCGGCGCGACGGCGGCGTGGTCGGTCAGGCGAGTGTCGATTTCATCAACCAGTTCAAGGTGGATTTCGCCCTGGTCGGCATCAGCGGGATCGATGAAGACGGCAGTTTGCTGGACTTCGATTATCAGGAAGTGCGCGTTTCGCAAGCGATCATCGCCAATGCACGCCAGGTGATTCTGGCGGCGGACTCGAGCAAATTCGGGCGCAACGCCATGATTCGCCTCGGGCCGATCAGCTTGATCGATTGTCTGGTGACGGATCAGCAGCCTGTTCCGGCGCTGGCGCAGTTGTTGAGTCAGCACAAGATTCGGCTGGAAGTCGTGTAAGCACATCGACCCCTTGTGGCGAGGGGGCTTGCCCCCGTTGGGCCGCGAAGCGGTCCCAAAACCATTCACAGCCAATCCCTCAGTCAAACATCGCAACCCGCTCTGCGACTGCTGCGCAGTCGAACGGGGGCAAGCCCCCTCGCCACAAAACCACGTCTAAATGTTCGTAAATTTTCCTTTCTCAGCCCTTCGATCAGTATTTTCAATCGAAGTCGACTGGCTGTGCGCGGCTTTATGGGCTACCATTTTCGAAAATGAACATTAATGTTCGAATTCCAATATCGAAAATCATAAAAAGCCCGAGGCCAGCCGATGCCCACTTCTACCTTGCCTACGCCCCCTCTCGCCGAGGTCTACGATATCGCCGTCATCGGTGGTGGGATCAATGGCGTGGGGATCGCAGCGGATGCCGCCGGTCGCGGTCTTTCGGTGTTCCTTTGTGAAAAAGACGACTTGGCCAGCCACACCTCGTCGGCCAGCAGCAAGCTGATCCACGGTGGCCTGCGCTACCTCGAACATTACGAATTCCGTCTGGTGCGTGAAGCCCTCGCCGAGCGCGAAGTGTTGTTGGCCAAAGCCCCGCACATCGTCAAGCAGATGCGCTTCGTGCTGCCGCATCGGCCGCACCTGCGTCCGGCGTGGATGATCCGCGCTGGTCTGTTCCTGTATGACAACCTTGGCAAACGGGAAAAACTCGAAGGCTCGAAAAGCCTGAAGTTCGGCCCGGACAGCCCGCTGAAAAGCGAAATCACCAAAGGCTTCGAATACTCCGATTGCTGGGTCGACGACGCCCGCCTCGTAGTACTGAACGCCATGGCCGCCCGCGAAAAAGGCGCGCACGTTCACACCCAGACCCGTTGCGTCAGCGCCCGACGCACCAAAGGCCTGTGGCACCTGCACCTGGAACGCGCCGACGGCAGCCTGTTTTCGATTCGCGCCAAAGCGCTGGTGAACGCCGCCGGTCCTTGGGTTGCCAAGTTCATTCGTGACGACCTGAAAATGGAATCGCCGTACGGCATCCGCTTGATTCAGGGCAGCCACCTGATCGTGCCGAAACTGTACGAGGGCGAACACGCGCACATTCTGCAAAACGAAGATCAGCGCATCGTCTTCACCATTCCGTACCTGAACCACTTCACCCTGATCGGCACCACCGACCGCGAGTACACCGGTGACCCGGCTGCCGTGGCGATCACCGAGGGTGAAACCGATTACCTGTTGAAAGTGGTCAATGCGCACTTCAAGAAGCAAGTCAGCCGCGATGACATTCTGCACAGCTATTCCGGCGTGCGTCCGCTGTGCAATGACGAGTCCGATAACCCTTCGGCCGTGACCCGCGACTACACGCTGGCGTTGTCCGGCACTGGCGAAGAAGCGCCGCTGCTGTCGGTGTTCGGCGGCAAGCTGACGACCTACCGCAAGTTGGCGGAATCGGCGATGGCGCAACTGGCGCCGTACTTCTCGCACATCAAACCGAGCTGGACCGCCAAAGCGACCCTGCCCGGCGGCGAAGACATGACCACCCCGCAAGCGCTGGCCGCGAAAATCCGCGACCAGTTCGACTGGGTGCCAACCGAAATCGCGCGCCGCTGGGCCACCACTTACGGCAGCCGCACCTGGCGCATGCTCGAAGGTGTGCAGAGCCTGAATGACTTGGGCGAGCACATCGGCGGCGGTCTCTACACTCGCGAAGTCGATTACCTGTGCAGTGAAGAATGGGCCACCACCGCCCACGACATCCTCTGGCGTCGCAGCAAACTCGGCTTGTTCACCACCCCGGATGAGCAGCAGAAACTGGCTGATTACCTGAGCAAGGTCGAACAGAACCGCAGCAAGATCGAAGCGGCCTGATCGGGTAACCGGTTAAAGCAAAGCCCCTGAATCGTGAGGTTCGGGGGCTTTTTGCATTCCGCGGATCACCATCGCCCCTGTGGGAGCAAGGCTTGCCCGCGATGGCGTCTTCACAGAAATGGTTGTTTTGACTGATACACCGCCATCGCGGGCAAGCCTTGCTCCTACAGATACTCGTGGCATTCGGTTTTCCGAACGCGACTTGGCAGTCAATTCGGATTACCGGATAACCTTGTAACAAATTCTCCGTCACGAAAACTTAATAGCCTTATAAATCAACACTTTGATCTGCGGCGACTGGTCTGGCACGAGTCATGCTCTACACTCTTGGACGAACGTATTGGCGAGCGACCTTTCAGGCGCCGCCCTGCGATCGAAGCACAAAAGGGCCGACGAACTGGCTCCATAAAAAAAACAATGTCGAGGAAAATTTGATGCGCATCGTTCCCCATATCCTGGGCGCAGCCATTGCTGCCGCTCTGATTAGCACTCCAGTTTTCGCTGCCGAGCTCACCGGCACACTGAAGAAGATCAAAGAGTCCGGCGTCATCACCCTCGGGCATCGCGACGCTTCCATTCCGTTTTCCTATATCGCGGATGCTTCCGGCAAGCCAGTTGGCTACTCCCACGATATCCAGCTGAAAATCGTCGAAGCCATCAAGAAAGACCTCGACCTGCCAAACCTCCAGGTCAAATACAACCTGGTCACCTCGCAAACCCGTATTCCGCTGGTGCAAAACGGTACCGTGGACGTCGAGTGCGGCTCCACCACCAACAACGTCGAGCGTCAGCAGCAAGTTGACTTCTCCGTCGGCATCTTCGAAATCGGCACCCGTCTGCTGTCCAAGAAAGACTCGAAGTACAAGAACTTCGATGATCTGAAAGGCAAGAACGTCGTGACCACCGCTGGCACCACGTCCGAGCGCATCCTCAAGTCGATGAACGCCGACAAGCAGATGGGCATGAACGTTATCTCCGCCAAAGACCATGGCGAGTCCTTCCAGATGCTGGAATCGGGGCGCGCTGTGGCGTTCATGATGGACGACGCCCTTCTGGCCGGTGAAGCCGCCAAAGCCAAGAAGGCCACCGACTGGGAAGTGACCGGTGATCCGCAGTCCTACGAGATCTACGGCTGCATGGTGCGCAAGGGTGATGCACCGTTCAAGAAGGCTGTAGACGACGCCATCGTGGCGACCTACAAGTCGGGCGAGATCAACAAGATCTACGACAAATGGTTCATGGCGCCAATCCCGCCTAAAGGCTTGAACCTGAACTTCCCGATGAGCGACGAGCTCAAGGCCCTGATCGCCAATCCGACCGATAAAGCGGCTGACGACAAGAAGTCCTGATTTCTGACTAATCTTATCTCCTGAGAGGGCCGCGACCCTTTCAGGAGGTAGTCACTCCCTGCTGGTATATTCTGGAAACACTCGAACCGGTGGCTGTCGAGCCGATCGCGTGTGCCTGATCTTCACGATCAGGCGGGAACGGAGCTTCCCCAGGCGGGCATTTGCATACTGATCGATCCGAGGGGAGACCCTGATGAATTACACATGGGACTGGGGCGTGTTCTTCAAGTCCACCGGCGTGGGCAGCGAGACCTATCTCGACTGGTTCATTTCCGGCCTGGGCTGGACCATCGCCATCGCCGTCGTAGCCTGGATTATCGCGCTGACGCTGGGCTCGATCCTGGGCGTCATGCGTACCGTGCCAAACCGCGTCGTTGCCGGCATTGCGACCTGCTACGTCGAACTCTTTCGTAACGTGCCGCTGCTGGTTCAGCTGTTCATCTGGTACTTCCTGGTGCCGGACCTGCTGCCGCAAGACTTGCAGGACTGGTACAAACAAGACCTCAACCCGACTACCTCGGCTTACCTGAGCGTTGTCGTGTGCCTGGGCTTGTTCACCGCCGCTCGCGTTTGCGAACAAGTGCGCACTGGCATCCAGGCACTGCCGCGCGGCCAGGAATCCGCCGCTCGCGCGATGGGTTTCAAGCTGCCGCAGATCTACTGGAATGTGCTGCTGCCCCAGGCTTACCGCATCATTATTCCGCCGCTTACCTCGGAATTTCTCAACGTGTTCAAGAACTCGTCGGTAGCCTCGCTGATCGGCCTGATGGAACTGCTTGCGCAGACCAAACAGACCGCCGAGTTCTCCGCCAACCTGTTCGAAGCTTTCACCCTGGCCACGCTGATCTACTTCACGCTGAACATGAGCCTGATGCTGCTGATGCGTCTGGTCGAGAAGAAAGTCGCCGTGCCGGGCCTGATCTCGCTAGGGGGTAAATGATGGAATTCGACTTCTCGGGCATCATCCCTTCCCTGCCGGGTCTGTGGAATGGCATGGTCATGACCCTGCAACTGATGGCGCTGGGCGTCGTCGGCGGGATCATCCTCGGCACGATTCTGGCGCTGATGCGCTTGTCGCATAACAAGCTGCTGTCGAACTTGGCCGGCGCGTACGTCAACTATTTCCGCTCGATTCCGTTGCTGCTGGTCATCACCTGGTTCTACCTGGCGGTGCCGTTCGTGCTGCGCTGGATCACCGGTGAAGACACGCCGATTGGCGCATTCGCTTCCTGCATCGTTGCATTCATGATGTTCGAAGCCGCGTACTTCTGCGAAATCGTCCGGGCTGGGGTGCAATCGATCTCCAAAGGCCAGATGGGCGCCGCCCAGGCTTTGGGCATGACTTACGGCCAGATGATGCGTTTGATCATCCTGCCGCAAGCGTTCCGCAAGATGACCCCGCTGCTGCTGCAACAGAGCATCATCCTGTTTCAGGACACCTCGCTGGTGTACGCAGTCGGTCTGGTGGACTTCCTCAATGCTTCGCGCGCCAGTGGCGACATCATCGGTCGCTCCAATGAGTTCCTGATTTTCGCAGGTCTCACGTACTTCATAATCAGCTTTGCCGCCTCGCTGCTGGTCAAGCGTCTGCAAAAAAGGTTTGCCGTATGATCTCTATCAAGAACATCAACAAGTGGTATGGCGACTTCCAGGTGCTGACTGATTGCAGCACCGAGGTCAAAAAAGGCGAAGTGATCGTGGTGTGCGGGCCGTCCGGCTCGGGCAAATCGACCCTGATCAAATGCGTCAACGCCCTGGAACCGTTCCAGAAAGGTGACGTGGTTGTCGATGGCACGTCCATCGCCGACCCGAAGACCGATTTGCCGAAACTGCGTTCGCGCGTGGGCATGGTGTTCCAGCATTTCGAGCTGTTCCCGCACCTGTCGATCACCGAAAACCTGACCATCGCGCAGATCAAGGTGTTGGGCCGCAGCAAGGAAGAGGCCACCAAGAAAGGCCTGCAATTGCTCGAGCGCGTCGGCTTGTCGGCGCACGCTCACAAGCATCCCGGCCAGCTCTCCGGTGGCCAGCAACAGCGCGTGGCGATTGCCCGTGCGCTGGCGATGGACCCGATCGTCATGCTGTTCGACGAACCGACCTCGGCGCTCGACCCGGAAATGGTCAACGAAGTGCTCGATGTAATGGTGCAACTGGCCCACGAAGGCATGACCATGATGTGCGTAACCCACGAAATGGGCTTCGCCCGTAAAGTGGCCGACCGCGTGATCTTCATGGACCAGGGCAAGATCATCGAAGACTGCCCGAAAGAGGAGTTCTTCGGCGACATCAGCGCCCGCTCCGAACGTGCGCAGCATTTCCTCGAGAAGATTTTGCAGCACTAAGGAAGGCACCGCTCCCCACCTGTGGGAGCGGGCTTGTGTGGCGAGGGGGCTTGCCCCCGTTCGGCTGCGAAGCAGTCGCATCCCCATTGAATGCGATTTGACTTTGAAGAGCCGGGGCCGCTTCGCGACCCTACGAGGGCAAGCCCCCTCGCCACATGCCCGCTCCCACAAGGGACTGCGGCGATTCACAAGCAAGTGTTGTGGTTGACCCAAGGCATCTGTGATGAAATGCGACCCCACTCTCTATCGCGCCGCGCCGCCATCACTCGCCGTGAAACCCCGTCTGATCCGTCACTTGTTCCTGCCGCCGCTGGTCATCGCCCTGATGATCGGTTTGGGCTACATCGGCTTCTGGATCAGCGAACACTACGGGATTCGCAGCCTCAGCGAGAATGGCCAGCGTCAGCTCGAACTGCACGCCCGCGCCGTCGAGAGCGAGATCAGCAAATACACCTACCTGCCGAGCCTGCTCGAACTGGAATCCGGCGTTTCCAAATTGCTCGACGAGCCGTCGCCGGAAACCCGGCAAACGGTCAACGAATACCTTGAAGGCCTGAACCGGCGCAGCCGCAGTCGGGCCATCTACGTGATGGACACCACCGGCCGCGTGCTGGCCACCAGCAACTGGCGCGATGTCGACAGTTACCTCGGTGAAGACCTGTCCTTCCGCGCTTATTTCCAGAACGCCGTGCGCGGTCAGCCGGGGCGTTTCTACGGCATCGGCAGCACCAACGGCGAACCCGGTTACTACCTGGCCCACGGCCTCGAAGAACACGGCAAGATCATCGGCGTCGCCGTGGTCAAAGTCCGCCTCGAAGCCATGGAAGAACGCTGGCAGCGCGCGCGCCTTGAAGCATTTGTCAGCGACGAAAACGGCATCATTATTCTCTCCAGCGACCCGGCGCGACGCCTCAAATCGGTGGTACCGCTGAGCGACGAGACCAAGGAAAAACTCGCCCGCAGCCTGCAGTATTACTGGTTCCCGCTCAACGAACTGCAACCGCTGGCCCGCGAAACCCTGGCCGAAGGCGTGGAGAAACTGACCTTCCCGGCCAACAGCGAACTGGCCTCCGACGAACAGGAAATCACTTACCTCGCGCAGACCCGGCCATTGAGCGACACGCCGTGGAATTTCACCCTGCTCACGCCGCTCGCGGATTTGCGCCGTGAAGCGATCAATCAGGGGATTCTGGTGGCGGTGGCGTTTGCCCTGGTGGCGTTTTTGCTGATCGCCTGGAACGAGCGACGCAAGGTGATTGCCACCCGCCTCGCCGCCCGCGAAGCCTTGCAGGAAGCCAACAATCAATTGGAACGTCGGATTACCGAACGCACCACAGACCTGCGCGCCAGCAACGATCGGCTCAAGGGCCAGATCCGCGAACGGCGCCAGGCCGAAGAAACCTTGCGCCGCGCGCAGGATGAACTGGTCCAGGCCGGTAAACTGGCGGCCATCGGGCAGATGTCGACCAGCATTGCCCACGAATTGAACCAGCCACTGGCGGCGCTGCGGACCTTGTCCGGCAATACCGTGCGCTTTCTCGAACGCGGGCAACTCGACGTCGCCAGTACCAACCTGAAAACCATCAACGAACTGATCGACCGCATGGGCCGGATCACCGCCAGCTTGCGCTCCTTCGCCCGGCGTGGCGACGACAAGGGTCAGGCCAGCCTCGGCAAAGCGGTCGAGGCCGCGTTGCAATTGCTCGGCAGCCGGATGGAAAGCGCACACCTGCAATTGCACCGCGACTTCAACGACGTGCAAGTGCAGATCGACCAGACCCGGCTCGAGCAAATCCTCGTCAACCTGATCGGCAATGCGCTCGACGCCATGCAATCGCAACCGCTGCCCGCGCTGTGGCTGGAGGGCGAAGAGCACGACGGCAAATATCGCCTGCGGGTGCGCGACAACGGGCACGGCATCGACGCCGAAGCGCGCAAGCATCTGTTCGAACCGTTTTTCACCACCAAACCCGGCGAGCAGGGCCTGGGCCTCGGCCTGACGCTGTCCGCCAGCCTCGCGGCGGCCACCGGCGGCCATTTGGGTGTCGAACACCCGGCCAGCGGTGGTACCACTTTCGTCCTCAGTTTACCGTTGGTAAGCCCCACTCCCGCCGAGCCAATATGAACCACGACCTTAGTGTGCTGATCGTCGAAGACGACCCCCATGTGCTGCTCGGCTGCCAACAGGCGCTGACGCTCGAAGACATTCCCTGCGTCGGCGTCGGCAGCGCCGAAGAAGCCCTGGAGCGAGTCGGCGACAATTTTGCCGGCATCGTCATCAGCGACATTCGCCTGCCGGGCATCGATGGCCTCGAACTGCTGACCCGCCTCAAGGCGCGCGACCGCAGCCTGCCCGTGGTGCTGATTACCGGCCACGGCGACATCTCGATGGCGGTCGGCGCGATGCAAAAAGGCGCTTACGATTTCATGGAGAAACCGTTCTCCCCGGAACGCCTGGTCGACGTCGCGCGCCGCGCGCTGGAGCAACGCAGCCTCGCCCGCGAAGTCTCGTCGCTGCGCCGGCAATTGGCCGAACGCGATTCGCTTGAAGGGCGCATCATCGGCCGTTCGCCGGCCATGCAAAACCTGCGCGAACTGATCGCCAACGTCGCCGACACTTCAGCCAACGTGTTGATCGAGGGTGAAACCGGCACCGGCAAGGAACTGGTCGCGCGTTGCCTGCACGATTTCAGCCGTCGCCACACCCATCAATTCGTCGCGCTGAACTGCGGCGGCCTGCCGGAAAACCTCTTCGAAAGTGAAATCTTCGGCCACGAGGCCAACGCCTTCACCGGCGCCGGCAAACGGCGGATCGGCAAGATCGAGCACGCCGACGGCGGCACGCTGTTTCTCGATGAAGTGGAAAGCATGCCGTTGCCGTTGCAGATCAAATTGCTGCGCGTGTTGCAGGAACGCACCCTCGAACGGCTGGGTTCGAACCAGAGCGTTGCGGTGGATTGCCGGGTGATTGCCGCGACCAAATCCGATCTGGATGAGTCGAGCAAAAAAGGCCAATTCCGCAGCGACCTGTATTACCGCCTCAACGTCGTCACCCTGGAATTGCCACCGCTGCGCGAACGCCGTGAAGACATCCTGCAACTGTTCGAGCACTTCTTGCAGCAGTCATCGCTGCGCTTCGACCGCGCCGTGCCGGAGCTCGACAACCAGACCGTGTCCAACCTGATGAGCCACGATTGGCCGGGCAACGTCCGGGAACTGCGCAACGTCGCCGAACGGTTTGCCCTCGGCCTGCCGGCCTTCAAGAAGTCCGGCGCGAGTGGCAGCAACCACGGCTTGGCGTTCGCCGAAGCGGTGGAAGCGTTTGAGCGCAACTTGCTCAACGACGCGCTGCAACGCAGCGGCGGCAACCTGACCCAGGCCAGCCTGGAACTCGGCATGGCCAAGACCACGCTGTTCGATAAAGTCAAAAAATACGGGCTGAGCCACTGATGGACCTGATTCTGAAAGCAGCGCTGGGCGCGGCGGTGGTGTTGATCCTCGCCGCGCTGGCGAAGACCAAAAACTATTACATCGCCGGGCTGGTGCCACTGTTTCCGACCTTCGCCCTGATCGCCCATTACATCGTCGGCAAGGGCCGTTCGCTGGACGACTTGAAGACCACCATTGTGTTTGGCATGTGGTCGATCATCCCGTACTTCATCTACCTCGCGACGTTGTACGTGATGGTCGACCGTTTGCGCCTGGAGGCGTCACTGGCGGTGGCGGCGCTGGCGTGGTTGATCGCTGCCAGCGTGCTGGTGTCGGTGTGGGTGCGGCTGCACAGCTGAGCTGAGCTGAGCAACTGAGCTGGACAGCCGCGTTTTGCCTCAGGTCTGGAACAGCGGTTCGAAATACAGCTCTGCGAACGGTTTGCCGATCGGACCGCGCCAGATCGGGTCGACCGCCGCGCCACTGCTGGCCTGTTTTTGTTGCCACTTCAGACCCAGATCGCGCTGATCAGGTGTTTTCAGGTGCGCCTTGTCGAAGCGATTGAACAGCGGTTTGGCCGAACTGAAATGAAAATGCGCGTACCACAAAGGTTGCGGCGGATCGACGGTCAGGTTGAGCACTTCGAACTCCTGAAGGAAATCCAGGCGTCCATCGGCGCGCCTGCCTTGCTCCACCAGCGTGCCGACCTTGCGTATTTTTATCAGCGGTTGCCCCGCAGGTGCCAACTCGTGCAGCTCATGCAGGTAGCCTTCGGTCGGTGTCGTGCTGGCGAGCATTTTTTCGATACGCAAATCACGCCCGATCTTGACCAATTCATCTGCCTTGGCATGCAGTTGGGCGATCAGCGGATCGTGCGCCGCAACGCGGTCAACGCGTCGCGCGCGCACGCGCAATTCAGCCGCTTCACTGGTCATCATGTGATCAAGGTCGGCGGGCGACATGTTTTGGCGCGCATAACCGTCGACCTTCCTGCGATAGTCGGCCTGCGCCGCCAAACGCTGACGGGCTTCGCTCAATAGCGACTGGCGGTCGATGATGACGTCTGGCTGCAACGGTTGCGGTGGCAACTGACGCTGATATTTACCCGCACTGGCGGGTAGCCAGTGTTCAACGCGGCCGTCTTCGCCGCTGGTGGCAAAGCTCGTCTGGCGGGTCAGCGGGTCGACCTGTTTCTCACCGACCATCAGGCGATTGCCATCGGTTTCGAAAATTTCCTTGCCGCTGTTCCGGGCATTTGCCGATTGCTTGATGCCGTTCTTGATCCCGTGGCGCGCGTGGTTGCTCATGCGTGTCAGTTGTTCCAGCATCGGCGCAATCCAGGGCCTATCGAAGTGTTGCCCGTAACCCGTCGACCAGACGATCAGGTCACGACTGAACTCGTCGTAGGCCTCGATGCACTCGCTGAGTACCTGATTACGCCGGTGCACATTGGCAATCACATCCGGCAAATCCTGTTGTGTATGCAGCGCGTCATACACCTTGGCCCGCGCGCGCGCCACGCGTCGATGCAGGTAGATCCACGACGAATCAAATACCCGATCGTAGCGCGTCAGCATCGGCAAATAATTAAGCGCCTTGAGGTAATCGCGATTGTTATCGGACAGGGAAACGTTAGCCTTATCCAGCTCCTGGCCCACGTAAGCCTTGTCCGAGCGCGTCTTGATGCGTTGGCGCCACACCTCGATGTTCGCCACGATCGTGTCGATGCTGCGCAGCTCCTCGATCAGCCTCGTGCGTATCTGGTTCATTTGCCGGGCAAGTCGCAAGGCAACCCGGATACTGCCCGCCGGCAAACCGAGCATCTGACTGTTGAGCGCGCCGATGTCGCTCAGGTAATCCAGACAACGATCCCTCGCCAGGCCGCTGCGGTGCAGATTGCGCTCGACCACCACCAATGCCGACTGGCTCATCACCTCCAACGTATTCTGGCGCCGGTTGCCGTGGCTCACGGAAAGCATCTGGCTGGCATGCTCATAACGTTGCGTAGCCAGCTCGATGTCGTAGGCACATTTGCCATCCACCGCGTCCACGGTTGCCCGGCGCGTAGCGGCATCGGCGTTCTGATATTCGCCGAGGGCCGCGTTGCCTCGGCGATGCTGCACGTCGAGTTGCCGCGACAGGGCGTCAATCGTGCGACCCAATCGGCGCTGATGCTCAACTGCGCGATCGGTCAGCCAGCGCGGCAACCAGCGACGAATTACGGCGGGCCAAAACGGCTCGAGCCCATCGGCCAGATGCCCGAGCAGATTGCCGCCACCGGCCAGACCGTCCCCAGCCAGCGTGCCGTGCAGCGCAAAACGTGTATCCCACTGCCCCGCCTCGTCCAGCGCAATCGCCTGTTGATAAGCCCGAGCGCGCGTGCCGGACAACCGCATCGTCCGGTCCACCAGTCGCACCTGATAAATCCGCCCCTCGCGCAGAATGAAATCCCCCGAGGCATGCCGATAAACGTTGCGATACAGGCCGTCGCTGTGCGGTTGCAGGCCTTCCAGCGACACCGCGCCTTCGTACTCATAACCGGCAAACCGGTCGAGGCGAGACTTCACTTTGCGCATCGACGAACGCTGCCATCCCACAGTGCCTGTGAGCAACGCCTTGACCTGGCGCTGGCGAGTCAAAGCACGCGCCACGCCCGGACTGGACGACGCGCCGGGAAGGATGTCCATCGCGGCATCGATCAGCGACAACAACACCGATTCCAGTTGCGTCAGCCCATGCCCCGCTTCGCCGCGCAAGAACGCCGCCGCGGCGAGGTTGGCGCTGTCCCAGGCGTCGTACAGCGCGACGGCGCTGCCCACAAACGGCAGCATGCCGAGGGCCATTTTCAGGTAGTTGAACAGCGCCCCGCCCTGCAAGGCGTAACGCTCCAGCGCCAGAGCGAGGTTGGAACGCGAGCTCGCCCGGTGCGCTTCGATCAAACGGCCCATGTGCGCGTTGAGCAAATGCGCAGCCAGCGAAGTAGTCGCCGGCCACGCGGTGCCGGCACCGATCAAGGCATCAAAATTGCCCCTGCGCGCCTGATTGATCCGGCTGACGTGGTGGGCAACATCACCCTTCAAGGCGCGGCCCGCGAGGTAGTCGACCATCACCGGACGCAGGCACAGGTTGAACAGCAGTTCGCGGGCCGATTCAAGCGTGGCTCGCTGGTGGAAGAACTGACCGTCAGGGCTGTCCGGCAAGTACAGCAACGTTGTCCCGCTGACTTGTTCTTCAATAAACGTCAGCCCCGACAAACTGCTCGGGCCGTCGTCGGTGTCGGGCCCGCCGACAGTCAGATTCACCGGCCGCAAGATAATGCGCTGGCCATTGGCGGCGAACGCCTGGGCCGTATCGGCATCGATTGCCGTGTTGAGAATTTTCCAGCCATCCTCCTGAATCTGCTGTTGCAGCAGCGCCGAGTCACCGCGCATTTTCAGCATCTGGCGGAACGGCTCGGTCAGGCATTCGCGACGGTGCTCGTTGGCGAATGCGGTGGCGGAGGTCGAGCCCATGAAGGCACGGTAAATCAGCCCTTCATAGTGCCCGGCCAAATCCAGGTCAGTGATTAACTGGCGCAGGTACGGCAAGGTCACACCCTGCAGCAGTGCTTCGCGCTCAGTGGCCGAATCGGCGATCACCTCGACCTTCATGAAGGTCATGCGCAACCACAACGGCTGATCGATATTGCCCGGCGCCAATTGCGCGATCGACAGCGTGCTGCGCTGGCTGCTGGCGGTCAGCACATTGCGTTGTGGTGTGCCCGGCGCGGCGCCTTCGACGAGCGTTTTCTGCCAGCTCGTCGAGTCCGGCAGGTCCAGCGTGATGCTGAATCCCTGTTTGAGCGAGAAGTCTTTGCGCAGGCGTTCCTCGACTCGCTTGCGGGCGAAATCATCGCGATGCGGCAGGTCACGCTCAAGCAGCGCGTGCGAGTTTTTCATCGCGTCGATGAACGCCATGACCGCCGTCTTCAGGCTGGCGCGCCGGACCGGTGACGCCTGGCTCAACCACTGCGGCAAATGCCCGGCCAGCGCGTGCGTCTGCTGCTGTTCGAGGACATCCAGGTAAGCCTGCTCGCGCGCCTGATGTACTGGCAAGCCAAGACTGTCGAGGGTTTCCAGCAGGCATTTTTCCAGTTCGACGCGACGCGGCTGCTCATGCGAGGGCAGCGGATTGTCGGTCAACACCTTCGCGACCCGCTGTTCGCAGGCGTACAGCTGATTTTGCAGACTGTATTCAAAGGGATCGCCGGACAGCGGCGAGAGTTGCAACGACCATTCGCTGTCGATGGCCCCGAGTTTGAACACCGCGTGTTCCAGCGCCTGCAACGAGGCAAAACGCTGCAAGCCGCCAGCGCTGCCGGGCCAGTAGAGCAACAACGCGTTGCCCGCGGTTTCAGAGGTGATGACCAGTGGCCCGTCGAGCGTGGTGCTAAGCGTCGGACTCGATACAAGGCTCAAACGGGCGACCATGACTGCCTGGTTGCGGTCGGCGCGTTTGGGATTGTCCAGCACCGCTTGCAGCCACGCCTGCTCAACCTCGCTGATTTGCTGTAACAAACGCTGCACGTCAGCCTCGGCGCGCAACCCAGCCAAACGGGCAAGGTGCAACGCGTCGTAATCGGCGTTCGGCCGCTGGCGCAATTCGAGCAAACGCAATGCCGGGCGGCGGTCGAGCAACGCCTTGGCCGCCGACCGGGCGTTTTCTTCAGCGCTGTCGAGCGCGTCGAGGCAGCGTTTCAGCTGCGCGAGCCGCTCCGGTTGCGCTACGCCTTGTTCATCATCGAGCAGACTTTCGATGGCCAACCGTTGCTGCTCGATTGCGTTACGCCGATGGCTCAATGACAGATCAGCGTTCAGTGAACCGAACAGCGGCACGGCGCGTTCCTCATCTTCGACATCGGTCACGGCAAAGTCGCCGGGCAATGGCGGTGCAGCGAACAGCACTTGTACGAGCCGCTGGCGACTCCACGCTTGCGGCGTTTCGAGGCAATGCGAACGCCAACGTGTCAGCGCTTCGAGCAGCGGATCGGCCGGCGGGCTGTCAATGATGATCGCGGGTGCGATGGAGTCGGTGGTGTGTTGCGACAATCGCTCCAGGCCCAAATGCGCTTGCAGCGCTGCCCGCGTATCGAACGCCAGCAGCGCCGGTTGTCGCGCGGGCAAGTACAGCAGCGGGCCGCTGACCGTGGTGATCACCAGTGCCGCAGCCCATTGCGCGTCTTGCGAGACCTGAGCGCCACCCAGTCGCTCGGTAATCAGCGGTGGCTCCTGCGCCGGGAGTTGCGCGGGGTTTATCAGCGCCTGTGCGGTTTGCAGTTGCGCGGCACTGAGCTGACCTTGGGCGAAGGTCGTCTGCGCAGCGGCATCAAAATGCGCGCGAAAAAGCTCGATCGCGCGCGTCCAGCGTGACACCGCTGTCCCTCGTGCGCGCGCGTTCCACCAATCGTCCCAGCGTTGGCGTAGCGCAGAGTCAGGCGCGTCAGCCATGAGCGCGGCGAATTCTTCCTGGCAGTTTTGCCAACGCCGTACAGCAGCGAGATAAAGGCTCTGATCGCGTCGAGGCAGGTCGTCGAGGGCATCGAAACGAATGTCGCGAACCGGAGCGTGATCGTGAGGTTGTCTGTCCATCCATGGGCCTGATCGAGTCGTCGGCGAGGCCGATCCTCGCCGCTGTTCGGGCCCATTAGAAGGCGTCGGCGATCACGCCGGGTGGTACATAGTTATCGCATGTGCAGAGTTATCGCATGTGCAGAAAAATCGAGGACGGTCAGCTAACCGTGCCGCCCCTGGCTTCGCTGATGATCTGGCGAATCGCCCCGACAAACGTTTCGACCGGTTGCCCACCGGTGACTGCGTATTGCCCGTTGAATACCACGGTCGGCACCGAACTGACGCCGCGCGACAGCCACAGTTGCTCTTCTTCTTTTACTTCCTTGGTGTATTCATCCGAGGCCAGAATCTGCTCGGCGCGCTGAGGATCCAGCCCGACACTTTCAGCAATCGCGGCCAATTGCGCAGGGTCGGACGGGTTGCCGCCGTCGGTGAAATACGCCTTGAACAGCGCTTCTTTGAGATTGAACTGCAAACCCTCCAGACCTGCCCAGTAAAGCAAGCGATGCGCGTCGAAGGTGTTGTAGATGCGGCTGTTGCCGTCGGTGCGAAAGGCAAACCCGACCTCGGCGCCACGGGCGCGGATCATTTCGCGATTCTGCTGCGATTGCTCTGGGGTCGAGCCGTACTTTTCAGTGATGTGTTCGGTGATGTTCTGGCCGTCGGGGCCCATGTTCGGGTTCAGCTCGAACGGCTGGAAACGGATCTCGGCCTGCACCTCGTCACCGAGCAAATCCAGCGCCTGGGTCAAGCCGTACAGGCCGACCACGCACCACGGGCAGGAGACGTCGCTGACAAAATCGATTTTCAGGGAATTACTCATCGCGTACCTCGCAGGTTCATCGCGCCACAAAACCTGAACCATACACCCGACGACCGCAAGCGTGCACTCGGCCCCTGCCCTCACACCTGACCCGCAGGAGCAGAGCTTGCTCGCGAAGAGGCCGTCACCTGCAAAGTTGATGGTGGCTGATGCACCGCTATCGCGAGCAAGCTTTGCTCCTACGAAGGTAAAAGCAGGATTGGTGGGTTACAGGAGATTCGGGGTTGCGGCCGGTTCAATCTGCGCCCAGTGCGAGGTGTCTTCGCGATGACTCTGCAAGTACGGCAACACCGCCGCCAGCAAAGGTGCCTTGAACGCTTCCTGAAAACGATGGGCCATCTGCGGAATCAGCTTCAACTGACTGCCGCGAATATGCGCCGCCAGGTGTACGCCGTGCATGACCGGCAACAGCGGATCGGCCGTGCCGTGCACCACCAGCGTCGGCACGCGCAGTTGATTGAGCAGCGCTACCCGGCTCGGCTCCGCGAGGATCGCCATGATCTGCCGTTTCACGCCTTCGGGGTTGAACGCGCGGTCATAGGAGGCAGCGGCCTGCTCGAGCAACAGCTGCCGATCATCCGTCACCGCCGGACTGCCCAGTGCCGCGAGCAAATCGGCCTGTTGCTGCAGCGCCACCTCGCGATTCGGTGCGCTGCGCCGCGCGAGTAATTGCACCAGCGCTGCGTTCGGTGCCGGCAAGCCTTGCGCCCCGGAGCTGGTCATGATCAAGGTCAGACTTTCAACTCGCTGCGGCGCCATTGCCGCCATGTGCTGGGCGATCATCCCGCCCATGCTCACGCCCAGCACGTGAAATTGCTCGACGTGCAACGCGTCCATCAGCGCCAAACCGTCGTCGGCCATGTCGGTCAGCGAATACGGGGCCGACACCGGCAAACCGAGCTTGTAGCGCAGCACTTCGAAAGTCAGGTTGGCATTGTCCGGCGCCTGCCGCCACGTCGACAGACCGACGTCGCGATTGTCGTAGCGGATCACTCGAAAACCCTGCTGACACAGCGCAACCACCACCTCATCCGGCCAGTGAATCAGTTGCCCACCCAGCCCCATCACCAGCAACAGCGCCGGGTCGGACGCACGGCCAATGCTCTGGTACGCCAGGCTCACCTGACCCAGATCGACCTGTTCGGTTGGAACATCGACATCACAACGCGAAGACGCGAAAACCGGCAGGCTGAACAGCAGCGCCGCCACTAATAAAAATGCACGCATGAAAAACACCGAAACGCAGAACCCCAGTAGAGCGCGAGTCTGATGAAGTTTGTTCAAGCGCGCTGCCACAGTTGCATGACAGTTTGATGAAGCCTGCTGAACGGTCGTTTTGAGGTTTGCGAGAAAGGCCGCCGACCACTGGAAATGGGCGGTGATCAGGGTCGTTTTCCGCACGTTCCGTTAGCTACCGCTCGTCTGAAAAGACCCACTACCTGTCAACTCTGACAGTAGCCATGCCCTGCGTCCGGGCCTCCAATCCACCACTCATAAACCCCCAGACACGGGATTGCTCCTCACTCACTCGCGAGCGCAAATCATGAGTACCGACGCACAATTAATAGGCGAGAGCCCGGCCCGGTTCGCCGGCGCAATCCTGGGCGAAAGCAGGATTGATGTACCCGGCGCCCTCACCTTGATCGCAGGCGCGGATGTCGGGATCAACCGAGCGCTGGCCCGTGAAGACATCAACGGGGTGGCGATCCTCATTGCGCCTACCGAGGTCTTCGTCGGCGACCAGATAGAAGTTTTCATTCGCCATCCGGACTCGCCCATCCTGCCGATCATCTGGTTCACCGTGCCCGCAGATTACGACGGCGGTCCGCTCGTGAGAAGAATCCCGGCCAATGACATTCCCGAGGGTTTCAGTCACTGGTTCTATCGAGTCAATGGCGTCGAGTCGGGGCACCTGAAGGTGTTGGTCAAAACCGAATTGCCCGGGGGCATCGACCCCCAACCGGAATACCCGGGCCACCGATTATTGCGGCCCCCCGTCATCGCTCCATCGATCATCGACGGCACGCAGGACGTCATTGTCACCGTGCCGCCATGGCAAGGCATGCGCCACAACGACAGCGTAGCGTTTCAGTACGTCGACTGGCACATCACCCACCGGGTTCAGAGGTCGGAAGTCGGCCAAGCGGTTGCGCTGACGATTTCCCGGGAAATGATCGAGGCCGACGGTAGTGGCCAGGCTTTGCTTCAGTACTGGATAACCGATGAGGTAGGCAACATGGCCTCCGACCACTCCATCGGTTTGATGGTCGATATCCAGGACGCCAATCACGCACAACGCCTGCCCGCCCCGGTGGTGTCCGAAACCGATCAGGACAACGCCATCTACATGACGGCGCTGGGGGCCAAGTCCGTCAGCGTCACCATCGCCACCCCGGCTGCGCTGTTCGCCGCGACGGATGTCGTGGAACTCGACTGGCGAGGCGAACCCCGTACCGGCCTGCCCCAGCCATTCACCGAGTCGCGGACCGTCGCCGCCCAATCAGCGTTGACCTTCGAAGTGTCGAACGCGGTGGTCCAGCGCCTGGCCGGTGGTTTTGCCCACGTGGCGTATACGCACATTACCGCCAGCGGCGAGCGCCGATCCTCCAGATACGTCCAGGTCTTCATCGTCGGCAACACCCGCCGAATCGACTGACTCCCATTGCCAAGCTCTTCAAAGGTTATTCGCCATGAGCATTCTCACCCCTGAATCCCTCGTCAAAGCGCGGCAAATCGACTTGCTTGGGCCGCTGCCAGATACCGGGGATTCCAGCATCCAGAGCATTACCCCGCTGCTGATACCCAACTTGATCAGTAATCTGCCGGCGGATGAGGAGACCGGGTTCGGTCTCAACGGCCTCGCGTTCCTGGACGAGACAAACCAGCCCACTGGGCTGGCAACAGTGATCGACCCATGGACCAGCATGGCGCAAGGCGATGTCTGGAAAGTTGAAGCAATCTACGCGCCAGACAATCCCATCACCCTGGCGAGCGACACCGTCAGTGCCACCCAGGTGAATCAACGGCTGTTCCCGGTCATCTCACAGAATGATCTGCGCGATGGTGTGTGCGAACTGGTTGTCGGCGTACGCCGAGTCAGCAATGTCGGGGGCGACTACGAACGCTCGCCACCACTCAAGGTACTGATCAAAACCACCCGTCCCGGCGGACCGGACCCGGATGAGAAAGAGCCTTACCATCAGGGCCTGGCGCCTATAGAGATGGAGCGAGACGCCCTTGAGAGCGGCGTTACCAAGGACTATCTGGACGACAACAACGGCGTGCCCATCACCATCGCGCCCTACGAAAACATGCGCAAGAACTCCACTGTGTTTGTCTTGTGGGGCGATCTCGAAATCAGGCTGCCGCTGATCACCGACGCGCAGGTTGGCAAGCCCGTGAAGTTCACCATTCCCAAGAACCTGCTGGCAAATCTGCCCCCCGCCAACCCTTTGCTTCTCACTTATCGTCTGCAGGATGTGGTGAATAATCACAGCGCTGCCACTGCGCCGCCGATCTTTATAAATTTCAGCCCGAGCCTCGTTCTGCTGGAAGCGCCGGTCATCGACAAGGCTGACGGTGACCACCAGCTTGATCTGGATGCACTGCTGGGCGAAGACGTCGAAGTGCTTTTATTTTCGTCGAAGGTCAGCTTTGTCCCGGGCGACACGGTCGACCTGAGCTGGCGCGGCGTCAGCGCCGGTGGTCGTCAGGTCCCGGTGGATATGCAATGGAAACCCGAAGCGTCGAGCCGCTCTCACTCATTCATCATTGATTATTACCCGGTGCACTTGATTGCTCGGGGTTTTGTCAAAGTCGACTACCGCCTGACGCAGGGCGCCACGCCCGCCGACCCGCGCTTTTCGCGAACGGCCTACGCGAAGATGATCGGCATGCCCCTGAAACTGGCCGCTCCGGTGGTGCCTGAAGCCAAGGGAGGGTCCGTGCCGATAGACACCAACCCGGCCCACGTGATTGTGACCAGCCAGCCGGGCGCGATCATTCTCGGCGATCTGATACTCGTCTACTGGTACATCAAAACGGTGTCAGGCACTGAAGATCTCTACGTCACCTCCAGCATCGTTGGCGAGGACATGGTGGACAAGGACGTCGAGTTCACCATACCCGGCGCCTACATTGAAAATTGGGAAGGGGCCAACGTCCTGGTCGAGTACACCGTGCGCCGCACCGATACCGAAGACGTTGGATCTGAAGCGCTGGTGCTGGAAATCGGCGATATCACAGCGGTGTTGCCGCGACCGGAAGTCCACGACGCGGTAGACGGTGTATTGATCCCCGAAGCAGTTCCCAATGGAGCCGTGGTCACCATCAAGCCCTATCTCGGCATGCGCGCTCTGCACGTCATCCGGCTCGACTTCATCGGCGCCAATCAAAAAGATTCCTGGTCGTCGCCGCCTATAGAGTTGCTGCCGGAAATGGTCGGTGCAGACATTACGCGGACCGTGCCCTTCGACAAATTGCTGGTCAATCGCGGCAACACCGTCGAGTTTGTCTATACCGTTACCAATCCATTTACCAAAACCCAACGAGTCTCGGAACGACTGCGATTGACCATCGGCTCGCCGATTCCGAACCCGGACATCATCACCGTCACAGACAGCAATGGCATCGCCATCCCCCGCAACAGCCAGACGTATTCCTCTCGGGTAACGCTGGCAGGCACTGGCGGGGCGAGCGTGCCGGTGGAACTGCGCAACCACGGGGTGGTCGTCACCACGCTGACCTCCACCGTCGGGAAAACCTGGTCACACACGCTCACGTCCCTGGCGCCAGGCTCATACAGTTACACCGTGCAGACACCCGGCACCAACCGACCCTCCGCCCTCTGGGCCTTTACCGTGCAGCAACTGGACACCCCGTCCGTCACCGTCGTCAATGCCGGTGGCCGCCTGGTGCCCCATAACGGTGGCACTTACTACCAGAGCAACATCTTCATCCAAGGCACGGCCACCCCGCGACAGCAGGTCGATGTTTATGATGGCGGCGTCAGTCTCGGGCGGTTCCCGGTGACAGACGCCGGTGTGTGGACAGTCCCGGCGCGGGGATTCGCAGTGGCCTGGCATTCCATCACCGCCCGAACGATCGATGGTTCCAAACAATCGCTGCCACGCGCTTTCGCTGTCCAGCAAGGCCTGCTGAAAGACACCGCAAACTTTAATCACCGGCACCTGCAAGGCTGGGTCTGGGGCGGCGCGGGAGGCGCTAACGACTTTTCATTTTACGTCGGTGCCGGGAGGAACTATTACGCACTGAACAACTACACCTACACGATGAATTCACACGGGGTGGTGCTCTATAAATCCTTCAGCAACCTGCAACCGGGGGCCACTTACCGCTACCAGTTTGCCGTCGCCCGACAAGACGGTCGCTTCGACTATCCGGTACTTCGTGTGCGCACCAGTACCGGCGCCGCGACGGCTTATCAGACGATCAGCGCCTTCAACTTTATTATTCTGGATTTATATTTCGTGCCGAACGTTCCTGAAGTCACGCTATACCTCGACAACGCCCAGCCCAGTGGCCAAGGCAATGATTACGACATGGCCTGGGTCGATATCACCAAAGTGAGTTAAGCAGTAAAAACCCGCCGACCCTTTAACCGGTCGGCGGGTTTTGTCTGGCCGCCAATAAGTGGCTGCAGGACGAGGACCTACGCCAACTGACTGCGCAACTGCCGCGCCGCCGCCACCATGTTCACCAACGCCGCTTCAGTTTCTGGCCACGCCCGCGTCTTCAAACCGCAATCGGGGTTGACCCACAAACGCTCGGCAGGAATGCGCTGCACCGCTTTGCTCATCAACTTGACCATCTCAGCCGTGTCCGGCACCCGTGGCGAGTGAATGTCGTAGACGCCCGGGCCGATGTCGTTGGGGTAATCGAACGCGTTGAAAGCCTCGAGCAATTCCATGTCCGATCGCGAGGTTTCGATGGTGATCACGTCGGCGTCCATGGCCGCGATGGCTTCGATCACGTCATTGAATTCGCTGTAGCACATGTGCGTGTGGATCTGCGTTTCGTCGCGCACACCGGATGCCGTGAGGCGGAAGGCTTGCACCGCCCAATCAAGGTATTGCTGCCATTGCGCCCGGCGCAGCGGCAAGCCTTCGCGAAACGCCGCTTCATCGATCTGCACGATTTTGATTCCGGCGGTTTCGAGGTCGACCACTTCGTCACGCAGGGCCAGCGCCAACTGTTGCGCCTGGACTTTGCGCGAAACGTCTTCGCGCGGGAACGACCACATCAGCATGGTCACCGGCCCGGTCAGCATGCCCTTCATAACCTTGTCGGTCAGGCTCTGCGCATAGCTGATCCAGTCGACCGTCATCGCCTTCGGGCGGCTCAGGTCGCCGTAGATGATTGCCGGTTTCACACAGCGCGAACCATAGCTCTGCACCCAACCGAAACGCGTGAACAGGTAGCCGTCGAGTTGCTCGGCGAAGTACTCGACCATGTCGTTGCGCTCGGCCTCACCGTGCACCAGCACGTCCAGCCCCAGGCGTTCCTGGATTTGCACGGCGTGGCGGATTTCGCTGTGCATGGCGTCGGTGTAATCGTTGGCCGACAGCTTGCCTTGCTTGAACGCTTGACGCGCCAAACGGATCGAACCGGTTTGCGGGAACGAGCCAATCGTGGTGGTCGCAAACGCTGGCAGTTTCAGGCGTGCACGTTGTTGCTCGATGCGTTGGGCAAACGGTGAGACACGCTGACTGTCCTTGGCGCCAATCGCAGTAAGTCGCGTCTGCACTTCAGCTTTATGAATGCGCGGCGATTGCGCGCGGCTGACCTCGATCGCGCGACTTTCGGCCAACGCAGCTTGCACTTTCGGCGCTTGCGGATCATTGAGGGCATCGCGCAGCACGGCGATTTCTCCGCACTTCTGCACGGCGAACGCCAGCCAGGATTTCAGCTCCGGGTCGAGCTTGTCTTCACGCTCCAGGTCCACCGGGCTGTGCAGCAACGAGCAGGAACTGCTGACCCACAAGTTATCGCCAAAACGCTCTTGCGCCGGTTGCAGTTGCGCCAGCACATGCTCCAATTCGCAACGCCAGACGTTGCGACCGTTGACCAGGCCCACCGAGAGAATCTTGTAGGTCGGCAGGCGATCCAGCACTTGCCCGAGTTGGTCCGGCGCGCGCACCGCGTCGATGTGCAGACCTTGCACCGGCAGGCTGACGGCGAGGCCGAGATTGTCTTCGAGGCCGCTGAAGTAGGTCGCAACGAGTTTTTTCAGCGGCGAATACTGGAGGATGTGATAAGCGCGTTCGAAGGCACTTTTCCACGCTTGCGGCAGGTCGAGGGTCAGGATCGGTTCGTCGATCTGCACCCATTCCACGCCTTGTTCGGCGAGACGACCGAGGATTTCGTTGTAGACCGGCAGCAGGCGTTCGAGCAGTTCAAGTTTGTCGAAGTCGTGGCCATCGCCGCTGGATTTGACCTTGCCCAGCCACAGGTAAGTCAGCGGGCCGATGATCACCGGTTTGACGTTGTGGCCCAGCGCCTTGGCTTCTTCGACTTCATCAAACAGCTGTTGCCAGCTCAGTTTGAATTGCTGATCAACGCTGAATTCCGGGACCAGGTAGTGGTAGTTGGTGTCGAACCACTTGGTCAATTCCTGAGCGTATTGCGCTTGGTTGTGTTCACCGCCGCAGCACGAAGTGGTCGCGCCGCGCGCCATCGCAAACAGCGTGTCGAGGGTTGGCTGACGGTTGTCATCGAGGGAGCTGTCGAAACGCTGCGGCACCACGCCGAACGCCAGCGAATGGCTGAGCACCTGGTCGTACCAGGCGAAATCGCCGACCGGCAGCAAATCAATCCCGGCGTCTTTCTGCAATTGCCAATGGGTGGCGCGCAATTGGCGGCCAACGCTCTTCAGCGCGTCCTGATCGAGATCGCCCTTCCAGTAGGATTCGAGGGCTTTTTTCAGTTCGCGATCAGCGCCGATGCGTGGAAAACCAAGTGTGTGAGCCAGAGCCATGGTGAGTTTCTCCCTTCAAATGATGTTGTAAAACATGGCCCTATTGTCGACAGGCAAGCCAACATGAGACAAACTCAACCTTTTCGTGTTGATCACAAGTTTTCCTCATGGAGCCCCCCGGTGCTTGAAATCCGTCACCTGAAGACCCTGCATGCCTTGCGCGAGGCCGACAGCCTCGTCGATGCCGCCGACCGCCTGCACCTGACGCAGTCCGCGTTGTCCCACCAGTTCAAGGAGCTGGAAGAACGCATGGGCATGCCGTTGTTCGTGCGCAAGACCAAACCGGTGCGGTTCACCAGCGCCGGTTTGCGTTTGCTGCAACTGGCCGACGCGACCCTGCCGCTGCTGCGTGGCGCCGAGCGCGATATCGCCCGACTTGCCGGCGGCACAGCTGGGCGTCTGCACATGGCCATCGAGTGTCACAGTTGTTTTCAGTGGCTGATGCCGACCATCGACCAGTTCCGCGATGCCTGGCCGGAAGTCGAACTCGACCTCGCTTCGGGGTTTTCCTTCGCGCCGCTGCCGGCGCTGGCCCGCGGAGATCTGGACTTGGTGGTGACGTCCGATCCGCTGGAACTGGCGGGCATCACCTATGTGCCGTTGTTCACGTATGAAGCGATGGTCGCGGTGGCCAACCAGCACCGTTTGGCGAACAAGGCGTACATCGTCCCGGAAGATTTGCGCAGCGAAACCCTGATTACTTACCCGGTCGAGCGCGATCGCCTGGACATCTTCACGCGGTTCCTCGAACCGGCCGACGTCGAACCGGCGCTGGTGCGCACCTCGGAACTGACAGTGATGATGATGCAACTTGTCGCCAGCGGTCGCGGCGTGTGTGGCATGCCGCATTGGGCGCTGCATGAATACAGCTCACGCGGTTATGTGAAGGGCAAACGACTGGGCGAGAAAGGTTTGTTTGCGACGCTGTACGCAGGGATTCGCGCCGACATGCTCGACGCGCCGTACATGCGCGACTTCCTGCTGACGGCCAAAGACACCTCGTTCTCGACGCTGGATGGCGTCAGCGCCGTGCGCTGATTGGCACGATCCGCGGCGACTGAGCCTGTGGGAGCGAGGCTTGCCCGCGAAGGCGTCCTCAAGGCGGGCAAAGGCTTCGCGGGCAAGCCTCGCTCCTACAGGGTTGGGGCGGTCTGGAGGGTTGAGGCGGCCTGGATTTCGCGCCACATGTGGATTTTGTCGAAGTAGTCTTCGCCGACGCGCACCGCTAGCGGTTCGAGGCCGTACTGGATGAAGCCGCAGCGTTGATAGAGCTTGAACGCGGCGTCATTGCCGGCCGTCACCGTCAACTGCACCACGCGCAAACCCGCGTGGTTTTGCGCCTCCGCCAGCGCCGCTTGCACCAGCTCGAACCCCACGCCGCGCTGGCGCACCCGGCCCGACACGTACATGCCAAACAAGGTTGCCTTGTGCCGAGCCTTTTCCCGAGCTTCGAACGCCAAACCGACGATCCCCGCCAACTGCCCGTCTTCAAACGCGCCAAACAGCACGTCGAATCTGCTGGTCAAGCGTGCTTCCCACCAACTCAGCGGCATCACCGCGCGTTCGCGCACGCTGGAGGTGAACGCCTGAGGATGCAGGTCATAGGCTTCGAGCATCAGTGCCCGATAATCCAAAGCATGGCTGGCATTCAGGCGTTCGATCCACATGCTCAGGCCGCCTTGCGTTGTTCAAGCATCAGCCGCACCGCCAGCGCCGCCAAGACAAAACCCATGAAATAACGCTGCGCCGCCAGCCATGTCGGGTTGTTGACGAACCACGAGGCAATCCCCGCAGCGAAGATCGCGATCAACAGATTGACGCAGAAACTCACGCTGATCTGCGTCAGGCCAAGGATGATGCTTTGGGTGAACAGCGAGCCGTGTTCCGGCGAGATGAACTGCGGGAACACCGACAGATAAAACACCGCGATCTTCGGGTTCAGCGCGCTGGTGAGAAACCCCATGGTGATCAGTTTGCGCGACGAATCCGCCGGCAACTGCTGGGCCTCGAACGGTGAGCGCGCGCCCGGTCTGACGGCTTGCCAGGCCAGCCACAACAGGTACACGGCACCGGCCCATTTCAGCACTTCATACGCCATCGGCACCGCGAGAAACACCGCAGTCAAACCCGCTGCAGCGGCAAACAGATGGACGAAAAATCCCGCGACCACACCGAGCAATGACGTTATGCCAGCCTTGCGTCCCTGACAGATCGAACGCGAGATCAGATAGATCATGTTCGGCCCCGGCGTCAGCACCATGAGCAACGCGGCGGCGGCGAAAATCAGCAAGTCCTGGAGCGGGATCATTGGGCGGCCTTTGGTTTTGTAGTGATCAGGCGGTTGTCTGCAACGAGGCTCGATAAAACGGCAGGATCACGTCGCGTGTCAATGGCGCCAACGGCAGATCGCCGTCGCTGATCGGGTCGATCCATTGCACTTCTTCGATTTCGGCTGCGGGGCTGACGTTGGCATCGATGGTCAGCAAGAACAGTTCGGCTTCGACGATAAAACCCGGTTCATTCACGGCGGGCGCCGAGAACTGGCCAAGATAGGCGGCTTGCGCCGGGTCGATGCGCAAACCGAGTTCTTCTTCGAGCTCGCGGGCCAGGGCGTTGACCGGTTGTTCGTGCGCCTCGATCTTGCCGCCCGGCTGCATGAACGCGACGGTGCCGCGTTTGCGCACCAGCAATGTGCGGCCGTTGGGGTCGATGAGCAGAGCGGCGGCGATGCGGATGATGCGGGGGATGCGGGGGATGGTGGACATTGGTCGGGGTCGGCCTGAATTGAAAGGCCGACAGAATACCCTGTGGGAGCCAGGCTTGCCGGCGAAGGCGTCTTTGAAATCGCCTTCGCGGGCAAGCCTCGCTCCTACAAAAGGCTGCTATGTTCGGCAACCTGAATTCAGGAATCGGCCCGCTCCAGTTGCGCTGCGACTTCTTCAGGGATTTTCACGAAGACGCTGTACTTGGCGCCTTCCATGGTTTCGAAGGCAATCAGCTTGTCCACCAGCGGCGCGTTCAACACCTTGCCGGCATTGAGCAGCAACATGCCGTTGTCGGCGTTCAGATTGCGCGCCAGCAGCATGCCCGGCGCCAGGTCGCGGGTGGTCAGGACCTTGACCGACGGATCGGCCAGCGTCACGTCGCTGAGGTACGCGGCGCAGACCTGAATGAAATCCTCGACCAGATCCGGGTCGTAAAGCCGCCCGGCGTAGTTGCGGATATACACCAGCGCTTCGTCGCTGTTCATCTGCCGTTCGAGGATCAAGCCGCGCTGCAATTCGATGAAATCCACCGCCAATTTCAGCAACCGTGCACCCAACGGAATCGCCTCGCCCTTGAGCCGATCCGGGAAACCGTTGCCGTCCCAGCGCTCCTGATGGTGCAGGATCAGCCGCGCGGCGTCCTTCATCGGGTCGAGGGTCATCAGCAGCGATTCGCTTTGCTTGGGGTACTCGCGATAACGGTCGCGATCCAAGTGATGGAGCATGTCTGACGGCGTGGTCATCATGCTGTCGGTCCAGCTCAATTTGCCGATGTTATAGAGCGCGGCGGCCATGGTCAGGTCGCGGCTGGTGCCCTCGTCCAGACCGTGGAGTTTGCAGTACACGCGCACCAGTTCGATGATTTGCCGGTTGGTCTGCTTGGCCGGCGGCAGGCGCAGATTGGCCAGCAACGAAAACACTTCGGTGCCGGTGACATAGCTGTGTTTGAGCTCTTCGTAGGCCAGATCGAGCATGTCGGCGGTTTGCTGCAGCTCGGCGGTACGCGCCGCGACGTGTTTTTCCAGGGTCGAATTGAGGGTTTTCAGTTGTTCGTTCTGCTGCCGCGTGAGTTGCACCAGCCGCTGGCGTTCGCGCTCGGAATGCTGATGCTGCAAGACCTGGCGCAAGGTCAGGAGCATCTCGTCGTCGTTCCACGGCTTACTGATGTAGCGATGAATCTGGCCGTCATTGATCGCCTTGATGATCGTCGGCAAATCAGCGTAACCGGTCAGCAGAATGCGCGTGGTGTTCGGGTAGAGATCGTGGATATGCGCCAGCAACGTCGCGCCGTCCATGTTCGGCATGCGCGCGTCGGTCATCACCAGATCGATGCGCTGCTGCGCCATGATTTCCAGGGCTTGCGCACCGCCGCTGGCCAACAGCACCTGGTAGGGCTGGCCGCGCAGCAGACGACGCAGACTGTTGAGGATTGATTCCTCGTCATCGACCAGCAACACCGTGGGTCTATCGGTCAAAGTCGTCGGGAGTAGCTCTTCCATGGCGTTACCTCGAGTGAAACGGGTGGCTCGTTGAGCCAGGCCGGCGACAAAAATCCGCTCTTGCCGGAGCCTGACCTACAGGCTAGATGATATTCGCCCGCAGCCGGCAACTGATTCAGCCCCGCGCCCGAGCGAACTCCAGCCAAGGCGACTATGCTCACCCCACTCGGACCACATTCTGTAACCGCTCGGCCAGGTGATCAGGGAAAGGATGCCCCTATGAACAGACCGTTTCGAACTGCAGTCGGCCCAGGCGCAACCCAATGAATGCGCTGCCTGCAACCGTCAACCGGCGCATCCTGATCGTCGATGACGCGGCTTCGATTCACGCCGATTACGCGAAAATCCTCAGCCCGCAGTCGATTGACGACGACGATCTGCACAGCACCGAACGCGCACTTTTCGGATCGACGGCAGCTGCCACCGCACAGGGCTTCCTCCTCGATTCGGCGTTTCAAGGCCTCGAAGCCCTGCACAAAGTCGAAACCGCACTCGCCAACGACCTGCCCTACGCCCTCGCGTTCATCGACATGCGCATGCCGCCGGGCTGGGATGGGCTGCTGACCATCGAACGCCTGTGGCAAGTCGATCCCAAGCTGCAAGTGGTGCTGTGCACCGCGTATTCCGATTATTCCTGGGAAGATATCGACGCTCGTCTGGCCTTCGGCGACCGCTTGCTGATCCTGAAAAAACCCTTCGACGCCATCGAGATTCGCCAGATGGCCAATGCGCTTACGACCAAATGGCAAATCAGCGCAGACGCCGCGCTGAAGATCGCGCTGCTCGAACAAGCGGTCAAAGCGAATGATCCGCAACCATCAGAATTACCCGCTGCACAGGGTTCGGACGCTCCGCCGCCTCTCACAGAGGACAACCGATGAAGACGCCTTTCGTGCGGACCAACCGGCGCATCCTGATCATCGATGACACGCCGTCGATTCATCTGGATTTCCGCAAAATCCTCGACCCCGACGCGGAAATCGAACAGAGCCTGGCCGGCGCCGAAGAAGCGCTATTCGGCATCCCGCAACCGGAGCGGCTGACCTTTCAACTCGACTCGGCTTATCAGGGCGAGGAAGCGCTGCAACTGGTCAAACGCGCGCGCGCCGAAGGTCGGCCGTATGCCTTGGCGTTCATTGACATGCGCATGCCGCCAGGCTGGGACGGCCTGGAAACCATCGAGCAACTGTGGAAAGTCGATTGCAACCTGCAAATCGCCCTGTGCACTGCGTATTCCGATTACAGCTGGGAAGCGATGGCCGAACGCCTGGAATTCGGCGACCAGTTGCTGGTGCTGAAAAAACCTTTCGACAGCCTGGAAATCCGCCAGATGGCCAGCGCCCTGACCTGGAAATGGCAGATGGCGCAAGACGCGGCGATGAAAGTGCTGAGCCTGGAACAGACCATCGAGGCGCGGGTGCACGAACTGCTCAAGGTCTCGCATTTGTTGCAGTACGACGTCCTCACCGAATTGCCCAACAGCACGTTGCTCGGTGATCGGCTGAACCAGTCGCTGGCACTGTCGCGGCGCCATGACAAACAACTGGCGGTGATGTTTCTCGGGCTCGACCGTTTCAAGCGCATCAACAATGCGCTGGGCCATCCGGCCGGTGACGAGATGCTCAAGCGGGTCGGGCAAAACCTCGTGGCGACAGTGCGCGAATCCGATTCAGTGTTTCGCTACGGCTCCGATGAGTTCGTGGTGATCCTCGCTGACATCCGCCATCCGCAGCAGACCAAAGGCATCGCCGAAAAACTCTTGAGCGCGATCCGCGCGCCGCAGCACATCGCTGGCCACGACTTGAGCGTGACCGCCAGTCTGGGCATCAGCATTTACCCGGATGACGGCCTCGACGCTATCGCGCTGATCAAGAAAGCCGAGACCGCGATGCGCAGCGTGAAGGAGAACGGCCCGAACGATTTCAGCTTCTTTATCGACGAAATGAATCAACTGGCGCGCGAACAGCAAAGCATCGAGTCGGGCATTCGTCTGGCGCTGGAGCGCAACGAATTCGTCTTGCATTACCAACCGAAAATGGACTTGAGCACTGGCCAAGTGGTCGGCGCCGAAGCGTTGATCCGCTGGAAAAAACCGGGGCAAGGCTGGGTTTACCCGTCGGACTTTATCGCCGTCGCCGAGGACAGCGGGCTGATCGTGCCGCTGACCAAATGGGTGATGGCGCAGGCCTGTCGTCAGGCGTGCCTGTGGCAGGCTGCCGGGTTGCCGAAAATCTGCATCTCGGTGAACGTCTCGGCCATCGATTTTCGCCAGCGCGACTTTGTCGACAGCATCGAATTGATCCTCAAGCAGACCGGCATGCAGCCCACTTTGCTCGAACTGGAAATCACCGAAGGCGTGCTGATGCAGAACGTCGACGCCACCGTCACCGCGCTGAACCGCATCAAAGCGCTCGGCGTGCGGCTGGCCATCGACGATTTCGGCACCGGTTATTCGAGCCTGAGTTACCTGCGCCGTTTTCCCATCGATGTGCTGAAAATCGACCAGTCATTCATTCGCGGCTTGCACCGTGACAGCAGCGATGCGGCGCTGGTCAGCGCGATCATCAGCCTCGGTAAAAGCCTCAAGTTGACGGTGATTGCCGAGGGCATCGAAACCCTCGAACAACTGGAATTCCTCAAGTCCCATGATTGCGAAGAAGGCCAGGGTTATTACTTCTGCAAAGCCGTGGCGCCGGATGCTTTTGCGCATTACCTGATGCTGGTGAAACCGCTGCCCTCAGCCCAGTCATGAGCGACACGCTGCTCCACCGCCAAGGAATTACCTGATGTCGTTCAACCGGGGCCGTTTGTTGTTGTCGCTTGTTTTGCTGGCGATCAGCCTGAATCTCAGTGCCGCGCCATTGGACGAGCCGCTGAAACCGTTACCCGCCGTGCCGCAACAGAATCCCGAGCGCGTCGAACTCGGCCGGCAGTTGTTCAACGAACCGCGCTTGTCGCTCAACGGCAATCTGTCGTGCGCCAGTTGCCACCGAATGGAGCATGGCGGCGCTGATACCACGGCGTTTTCCATCGGTTTCGACGGCCAACCGGTGGCCGTCAATACGCCCAGCGTGTTCAACGCCAGCCTGAATTTCCGCCAGTTCTGGGATGGCCGATCGATCAGCCTCGAATCGCAGATCCACGAAGTACTGCAAAGCTCGGCGCAAATGGGCAGCACTTGGGACCACGTCCTGCAAACGCTCAGCGCCGATCCGAGCTATAAAAACGCATTCGCCAAGGCTTACCCGGACGGCGTCACCCAGATTAATGTGCAGAACGCCCTGACCAGTTACGAGCGCACGCTGGTCAGCGCCAATTCGCGGTTCGACCAATACCTGCAAGGCAATACCGACGCGCTCACGACTGAGGAAAAGTACGGCTACCAGCGCTTCAAGAGCTACGGCTGCATCGCGTGTCACCAAGGGGTGAACATCGGCGGCAACATGTTCCAGAAACTCGGGGTCATGGCCGATTACTTCGAGGCCCGCGGCAATCCTACCGAGGCCGATCTCGGGCGTTATCTGGTGACCAAGGACGAAGAGGACCGCAACGTGTTCAAGGTCCCGAGCCTGCGCAATGTCGCGGTGACCGCGCCGTACTTCCACGACGGCTCGGCAAAAACCCTCGAGGACGCCGTGGACGTGATGTTCAAGTTCCAGCTCGGGCGCGTGCCTTCCGACGAGGACAAGACCCTGATCATCCAGTTTCTGAAAACCCTGACCGGTGAATGGGAGGGCAAGCCCTTATGAAAATATCCCGCCATCGCAACCTCGCCTTGCTCGCCATGGTCGCGCTGATCCTCGCCTCGGTGTTGCTGTTTCTTTACCTCAAATCCAGCTCCGACCAGACCACCACCTACACCGAATCGCGCGACGTCATCGGCCGAATGAAACAGCTGAATGCGCAGTGGGAAACCGAGATTTTGAAGGCGCGGATCACCCTCAATCACAACTACGATCCGCTGGTTACGCCGCTGACCGAAATGACCGAACTGTGGCAACACTTCGAAAGCATGGAGTCGAACCACGGGCGCAATGCCTCCCCCGAATGGAAGGAAAGCCACGACGCTTATCTCGCCGCAATCAAGGAAAAGACCCGGCTGGTCGAGCTGTTCAAATCGCACAACGCGGTGCTGCGCAATTCCCTGGCGTTCCTGCCGACCGCCGAAGACGACATCCAGCAACCGCTGACTCAAGTGGTCGGCGTCGACCCGCTGCAACTGCAGAACATCGCCACCGACACCTATGACTTGCTGCTCAGCAGCCTGGAGTATGCACAGGTCACTTCCGATGAGCGCGCCGCCGACATTCTGGTTGGCCTGAACAAAATGGGCGTGAACCAAGAGCGCTTGCCCGAAGCCTTCCACGTCCCGCTCGACATCTTGAGCAACCATGTCGCGCTGATTCTGCGCGAGCAACCGATCGTCAACGGCTTGCTCGAAAAAATCGAAGCGGTGGCGGTCGCGCAGCGCCTGGATAACATCAACAACTTGCTCAACGAGGATCAGCAGCGGGCCGACGCAGTGAATCAGCGCTACCACTTTTTCATGCTGGTGTTTTCGGTGTTGCTGGTGCTGTTGCTGGTGTATCTGGCGATTCGCCTGATGCGCAGTTTTTCCGAGATCAGTCGCGTCAACAGCGCTTTGCAAATGGCCAACAATGACCTCGAACAGCGCGTCGAAGAACGCACCCGCGAACTCAAGGACACCCAAAGTGAATTGCTCGACACCGCGCGCCAGGCCGGCATGGCCGAGATCGCCACCAACGTGTTGCACAACGTCGGCAACGTGCTCAACAGCGTGAATATTTCCGCCGACCTGGTCACGCGCAAACTGCGCAACAGCAAGGCGCAGGGGCTGGGCAAAGCCATGCAATTGATCAATCAGCACCCGGATGATCTGGGCACGTTTCTGGATCAAGACGAGAAAGGCAAATTGCTCCCCGGCTACCTCAACCAACTGGCGGAAGCGATTGCGCTGGAGCAACAAGGCATGGCCGATGAACTGGCGCAGTTGACCAAGAGCGTCGATCACATCAAGGACATCGTCGCCACCCAGCAATCCTATGCCGGCGCCAACAGCCTGCTGGAACCGCTGCACATCAGCGAACTGCTGGAAGACGCCCTGCGCATGAACTCCGGCGCCCTCACCCGCCACCACGTCACGGTGGTCAAGGATTACGCCGAAGTGCCGCAGGTGATGGGCGACAAACACCGCTTGCTGTTGATCCTGATCAACCTGATCAGCAACGCCAAATACGCGATGTCCGACCTCAGCAACCGTCCACGGCAAATAACCCTCGGGGTGAAAATCGTCGACGCAAATCTTCTGCAAATCAGCGTCAAGGATGACGGCGAAGGCATCCTTGAGGAAAACATGACGCGCATCTTTGCCCACGGTTTCACCACTCGCAAGGACGGCCACGGCTTCGGTTTGCACAGCTGCGCGCTGGCCGCCATCGAGATGAACGGCCACCTCACGGCGTACAGCGACGGACCGGGCAAAGGCGCGCGGTTCACCTTGCAGATCCCTTTGAAAACCGTGGAGGTCGACGCATGAGCAATGCTCCCAATCGACGCATTCTGCTGATCGATGACACGCCGTCGATTCACGTGGATTTTCGCAAGATCCTGATGCCGGAGCCGCCGCAGCACGAACTCGATGAGATGGAAGCGACGCTGTTCGGCGGCGATAGCAAACCCGAGCGCGCGTTGTTCGAACTCGATTCGGCGTTCGGCGGTCAGGAAGGCCTCGACAAACTCAAATCCGCCCTGAAGGAAGACCGGCCCTACGCCATGGCGTTCGTCGACATGCGCATGCCCGAAGGCTGGGACGGCGCACAGACCATCGAACATTTGTGGCACGAAGACCCGCGCCTGCAAGTGGTGGTGTGCACCGCGTACTCGGATTATTCGTGGGACGAACTGCTTGAGCGTTTGCACGCGCATGACCGCGTGCTGATCCTGAAAAAACCCTTCGATAACATCGAAGTCCAGCAGATGGCCAACACTTTGCTGACCAAGTGGCACATGACCGAACGCGCCAGCGTCCAGGTCGATCATCTGGGGCAAATGGTCGAGCACCGGACGAGGCAATTTCAGGAGGCCAGCGTCGAGCTGCAACGGGAAATCGACGAGCGCAAACTGCTCGAATCACAATTGGTGCAATCGGAGAAACTCGCCTCGCTGGGGCAACTGGCGGCAGGCGTCGCGCATGAAATCAACAACCCGATCGGCTTCATTTCTTCCAATCTCGGCTGCCTCGACGGCTACTTCAAACAGTTGCAGGAAATGCTCGACGCCTACCGTGGCGCCGAAGAAGCAATCAGCTCGCCCGAAGTCATCGAACGCCTCGGCGTGCTGCGCGAACGGGTGGAGCTGGAGTTCTTGCGCGAAGACATTCCGTTGCTGATCAAGGAATCCAAGGACGGCATCAGCCGCGTCGGGCAGATCGTCAAGGACCTGAAGGACTTCTCGCGGGTCGACTCCAATCAGGAATGGCAGTGGGCCGATTTGCATCAGGGCATCGAGTCGACGCTGAACATCGTCGCCAATGAACTGAAGTACAAGGCTGATGTGGTGAAGGATTATCAGGTTTTGCCGGAAATCGAATGCCTGCCGTCGCAGATCAACCAAGTGATCATGAACCTGATCGTCAACGCCTCGCAGGCGATTGGCACGGAACGCGGGGTGATCACTTTGCGCACCGGGCTGACGGGGGAAACGGCGTGGTTCGAAGTCGCCGACACCGGCTCGGGAATCGAGGCGCAATGCCTGAAGAAAATCTTCGACCCGTTCTTCACCACTAAACCGATTGGCCAAGGGACCGGGCTGGGGTTGTCATTGTCGTACGGGATCGTCAAAAAGCATCACGGCGAAATCTCGGTGCGCAGCGTCGTCGGCGCAGGCACAACCTTTCGCGTCGAATTGCCACTGCGCCAAACCAAATTAGCCAGCTAAACCGCACTCCTGTAGGAGCCGAGCTTGCTCGCGAAGGCGTCGGGTCAGCCAACTCATTCGCTGACTGACACACCGCTATCGCGAGCAAGCTCGGCTCCCACAAAAAGCGGGGCTGGCGTTGGACGTTATCCCCCCCGATCCCTGTAGGAGCTGAGCTTGCTCGCGAAGGCGTCGGGTCAGCCAACTCATTCGCTGACTGACACACAGCTTTCGCGAGCAAGCTTTGCTCCTACAAGAGCGGGGGCTGGCGTTGGCCGTCGTCCACCTCGATCCCTGTGGGAGCTGAGCTTGCTCGCGATGGCGTCCGGTCAGTCAACTCATTCGGTGGCTGACACACCGCTATCGCGAGCAAGCTCGGCTCCCACAAAAAGCGGGGTCAGGTGGTTTCCTGGAAGTCCATTTCCGGCGGCTGGCGGCGGAAGCCGCTGGTGAGGATCGCGAGGTACACCACGCCGATCGCCAGCCAGCTCAGGCCGAGGTAAATCGCCAGGTGATCGAGGCTGACCATCAGCCACAAATCGGCGAGCAGGCCAATGAACGGGAATACCAGGAACAGCACAAACTCCCGCGCACCGCGTTTCTGTGCGCCGATCCAGTAATGGAAAATCACCGACAAATTCACCAGGCTGAACGCGAGGAACGCGCCGAAGTTGATGAACGAGGTCGAGGTCGTCACGTCGAGTTTCAGCGCCAGCAACGCCACCACTGCGCACAACAGGATGCTGTTGACCGGCGTGCCGAAACGCTCATGCAGGGTGCCGAAAAACGACTTTGGCAGCACGCCGTCGCGGCCCATGGCGAACAGCAATCGCGAGCCGCTGGCCTGCGCCGACAGACCCGAAGCGAATTGGCCGACGATCAGGCCGATGAGGAATATCGAGACAAACAGGTCGCCGCCGATGTTGCGCGCGATCTCGTAAGCCGCCGAATCGACGCTGTCGAACTGGAACGACGGGTGCGCGATCTGTACGAAGTACGAGACGCCGACGAAGATCAAGCCACCGATCAAGGTGATCAGCATGATCGCCCGCGGAATGGTGCGGCGCGGGTCGCGGGTTTCTTCGGTGAGGGTGCTGACCGCGTCGAAGCCGAGGAACGAATAACAGGCGATGGCCGCGCCGCTCATGATCAGCGGCATGTGCATGTCGCCGTTGAAGAACGGTTTGAGCGTCCACAGCGGCGTGCTCGCGTCGCCGCCAATGTAGTGGATGCACAGCACGACGAACGCGATCAGCACCAGAAATTGCACGAGCATCAGCAAGGCGTTGATGCCGTTGGCGAGTTTCAGGCCGACGATGTTGATCGCGCTGGTGACGCCGATGAACGTCAGCACCCAGACCCACTGCGGCACTGCCGGGAACGCCGAGTTGAGGTACGCGGCGCCGATCAGCCAGATCGCCATCGGCAGGAACAGGTAATCGAGCAGCACCGCCCAACCGGCGATGAAACCGAGTTTCGGGCTGATGGCTTTGCGCACGTAGCTGTACGCCGAGCCGGCCACCGGGAACGCGGCGGCCATGCGTCCGTAGCTCATGGCGGTGAAGAACATGGCCACCAGCGCCGCGAGATACGCGGCCGGAACCATGCCGGCGGTGGATTGCGCGAGGATGCCGAACGTGCCGAGCACGATGATCGGCGTCATGTAGGCGATGCCGAACAGCACCACCGAACCCAATGACAGGGTGCGTTGCAAACGAGCCATGAGCGACTACTCCGAATTTATTGGTTTTATGGCAGAGCCGAGTTCGGCAAAAATTATGTCAACGTCAAAAGCCACCCCTCACCCCAGCCCTCTCCCCAGAGGGGAGAGGGGGAAAGGGGGCAGATCTCCATAGGTTTCAGATCCTGGGTTCGACTGGGTATTCCTTTTCAATCCTGGATTCGACTGGGTATTCCTTTTCAATCCTGGGTTCGATTGGGTATTTCTTTTCAATCTTGGGTTCGACGGGGTATTTCTTTTCAATCCCGGGTTCGATTGGGTATTCCTTTTCAATCCCGGGTTCGCTGGTTCCTGTTCAATCCCGGGTTCGACGGGGGACTTTTTTTCAACTCTGTGTTCAGCTCGATATTTCAGGTCGCAGCAAAATGTCCAGTCACCTCGGTCAGTCCCCTCTCCCCCTTGGGGAGAGGGTTAGGGTGAGGGGCGGTTCCAACTGACACACCGCTTGATACCTAGCGCTGCGGAATCAGCAACTCGCGCAACCCATCGGCATGCTCGACAATCTCCCCCGGCAATTTCAGCCGCTGATCATCCAGATACCGATAATCCTGGCGCGCCGCCGCCAACTGCGGCAAATCCAGTTCAACGGCAAACTGCCCTTCCTCGCGCCCGGCCTCGAACAACAACGAGCCCAGCGGATCGACCAGCGCACTGCCGCCGGCAAACAGCAACCCGCCGTCACCCTCCTCCACCCGATTGACCATCAGCGCGAACGCCTGGTTTTCCTGGGCGCGGGCCATGATCGCGGTGCGATGGGTCGGGCCGTACGGGTCCATGTTGCCGTTGGTCACCAGCAACACTTCGGCGCCCAATTGCGCCAAGGCTCGCGCGCTTTCCGGGAATTCGATGTCGTAGCAAATCAGCAAACCGACGCGCACCCCGTTCCACAGACACGTGGCATAACGGTCGCCCGCTTCATAGACGCCGCGATCCGAGGCCCACAAGTGCGTCTTGCGATAACGCAAGGCAATGCCTTCGGGGGTAATCAGCAACGTGGTGTTGTAAAACCGGCCGTTGTCGCGCTCGGCCATGCCGACCACCACGGCAATATCGCGCTCGCGGGCAGCGGCGAGCACCGCGCGGACGGTCGGGCCGTCCAGCGTTTCGGCGACTTGCGCCACGGTTTGTGCGGAGGGGAAGCCCATCAAGTGGCCTTCGGGGAACATGATCAGTTGCGTGTCGGCAGCGCAGGCAGCAATCGCCGCCAGCGCGCGTTCGAGGTTGTAAGCCGTGTCATTGTCACGGCCAGCCAATTGGGCGAGTTCGACCTTCATGGGTATTCCTTGTTATGGCGCCGGGGCAGCAGAAAGATTGCCCGGTCGGTGTCTGTGCGCCAGTATGCGCAGCAAGCAACCGGCCAGGGAATCACGCGGCCGGGGTAACCCGATAGGGGTAGACGCATGACACTTTCGCTGGATGACATCGCCTGGCACCGCTCGGTCGGGCAACTGATCGACGCCCTCGACAAGCCCAATTTCTGGACGCAACTGCTGCGTTTGCTCGATCAATACGTGGATTTCGACAGCTGGGTGGTGCTGTTATTCAGCGCCGAGCAACACCCGCAGGTGTTCGCCGAATGCCCCGGCGAGGACGGCAGCCCCGATCAGCTGTTTCAGGATTACCTGCGCGGTTTGTACCTGCTCGATCCGTTCTACATTGCCTGCCGCGAACAGTCGCGCACCGGGCTTTATCGACTCTCGGAAGTCGCGCCCGAGCACTTCGAGCTGACCGAGTATTACCAGCGCTACTTTCGTCTGAATGTGGTCGCCGACGAAATCCAGTTCAATTGCCAACTCGAAGGCGACCGCACGCTGTGCCTGTCACTGGGTAGCAAACAACGCTTCAGCGCGCAGCAGATTGCCTTGCTGTCGCTGATCCAGCCGTGGGTGCTGGGCCTGTTGCGCCAGCGCCTGCCCTATGAAATCAACGAAGTCGTGGCGCTCGCCCCGGCGCCGCCGCAAACCGATTGGCGGGTGCAACTCGAAGCCTCGGTGCAACAACTCAAAGGCGCGCAACTGACCGCCCGCGAGCTCGACGTCGGGCGCCTGATGCTCAGCGGTTGCTCCAGTAAAGAAATCGCCCGCAAGCTGGAAATCTCCGTCGAAACCGTGAAAGTCCATAAGAAACACATGTACAGCAAGCTCGGGATCAAGTCCCAGCAGGAGCTGTTTTCGATCTTTTTGCAGGCGCAGAATGCCTGAAGCACTGTGGGAGCAAAGCTTGCTCGCGAAGAGGCCATCACATTCAACATGGATGCTGGCCAATACACCGCCATCGCGAGCAAGCTTTGCTCCTACAGCAAACACCACGGTCCCTGTAGGAGCAAAGCTTGCTCGCGAAGAGGCCAGCACATTCAACATGGATGTTGGCCGACACACCGCTTTCGCGAGCAAGCTTCGCTCCTACAGGGGATAGCGTGTTGCACACAACCGAGTCCGAACCCAGGGAAACCGTATGAGCCTGTCACTCCTGAGCCGCTACGCGTTCTTTGCCGCGTGCGTCATTTTCACCCTCGCCAGCCTGCCATTTCTGCACCACGAATGGCTTTGGCCATTCACTGCCGTTACCGGTGTCCTCAGCCTGATCGGCCTGTTCGATCTGCTGCAGAGCCCGCACGCCGTGCGCCGCAACTACCCGATCCTCGGCAATATCCGTTACCTGGTCGAAGGCATTCGCCCGGAAATCCGCCAATACCTGCTCGAATCCGACAGCGACGCCCTGCCCTTCTCCCGAGCCCAACGCTCGCTGGTTTACTCGCGGGCGAAAAACGAAAGCGCCGATAAACCGTTCGGCACCTTGATCGATGTCTATCAGGCCGGTTTCGAGTTCATCGGCCACTCCATGCGCCCGGCGCCGTTGACCGACCCGAGCAGTTTTCGCGTCACCGTCGGCGGTCCGCAATGCACCCAGCCGTACTCGGCGTCGGTGTTCAACATCTCCGCGATGAGCTTCGGTTCGCTCAGCGCCAATGCGATTCGCGCGTTGAACCAGGGCGCCAAGCTCGGCAATTTCGCCCACGACACCGGCGAAGGCAGCATCAGCGCTTATCACCGTGAAAACGGTGGCGACCTGACTTGGGAACTCGGCAGCGGCTACTTCGGTTGCCGCACCGCCGAAGGCCGTTTTGACCCCGAGCGTTTCGCCGCACAAGCGCAAACGCCGCAAGTGCGGATGATCGAAATCAAGCTGAGCCAAGGCGCCAAACCCGGCCACGGCGGGATCCTGCCCAAGCACAAGGTGACCAAGGAAATCGCCGAAACGCGCGGCATCATGATGGGCGAAGATTGCATCTCGCCGTCACGCCACAGCGCGTTCTCGACGCCGATCGAATTGATGCAATTCATCCAGCAACTGCGTGAACTGTCCGGCGGCAAACCCGTGGGTTTCAAGTTTTGCCTCGGGCATCCGTGGGAATTCATGGGCATTGCCAAAGCGATGCTGGAAACCGGCATCCTCCCGGACTTCATCGTCGTCGACGGCAAGGAAGGCGGGACCGGCGCCGCCCCGGTGGAATTCACCGACCACATCGGCGTGCCGATGCGCGAAGCTTTGCTGTTCGTGCACAACACCCTGGTCGGCCTGAACCTGCGGGACAAAATCAAGCTCGGCGCCAGCGGCAAAATCGTCAGCGCTTTCGACATCGCCAGCGTCCTCGCCATCGGCGCCGACTGGGCCAACTCGGCGCGCGGCTTCATGTTCGCCATCGGCTGCATCCAGTCGCAAAGCTGCCACACCAACAAATGCCCGACCGGCGTCGCCACCCAGGACACCCTGCGCCAACGCGCTTTGGTGGTGCCGGACAAAGCCCAGCGCGTGTTCAACTTCCACCGCAATACGCTCAAGGCACTGGCGGAAATGCTCGCCGCTGCGGGGCTGGAACACCCGTCGCAACTGTCGGCCAAACACTTGGTGCGACGCATGTCGGCGACCGAGATCAAGTTGTTCTCGCAGTTGCATGTGTTCCTGAAACCGGGTGAATTGCTCACCGGCGAAGTCAGCGGCGAGTTTTACTCGCGGATGTGGCAGATGGCGCGGGCGGACAGTTTTGAGCCCAATGAGGTGGCGGCTGCTTGAGTGTCGGTATTTTCAAGACTCCTGTGTGCGAGCCAGCACCAGTTTCGAAAACGGAAAACCGCACACCAGGCTGATCAGCGCAAAGCAGACCACGGTCACAAGCCCCGGTAGCTGGCGCATATCGGCAAATTCACCGACGCCGTAACTGACGACACCCATCAACAACATGAACAGCAGATACGCCAACAGCGGTTTCTCGCTTTCAACGGTGTAGAGCGTATTCACATACAACGAAAACACCGCTGCCACACCAAACGCGGTCAAATTACTGATGGCCTGAGTGAGTTCCGCAGCGGTGTAGAGGACAAAAAATACCTGCGCATGAATCAGTGTGTTGACCACGCCGATAGTCGCGTATGCGCTGAAGCCTTTCCAGAAAGTCATGCCGGCTCACCTAACCCTGATCGCGACTGCGCGAGTCTCCCAAACTAGGGTCATGCCTGAATGCCGTCTACTGTCAGAAGTTACAGTCCAGACGATCCGCAGACGTGCGCTCACCAGCGCAACTCCACCACCGGCGCCGGTTCTTTCATGACGATAAAACCGTAATCGCCGATCAGGTAAATGCGGTAGTACAGGCTGTCGACCACCGGGGCAAAACCTTGGTAACCGACCCGCGTCGCATTACGCCGCTCGCGCTCGGCGACGACGTTGGTGATTCCGACTTTCGGCAGGTTTTCGGCGAGCATGTAGTAGTCGGTGTTGAGCAGATAATGCAGCACCGGCAGTTGCCGGAACGAACCCGCCGCCGCCGTCAGCCAGTGATCGGAATAAGTCACCGACAGATAAATGCGTTTGGCCTCACGCAGCGCCGGGCGTGAGGCGATGTCGTAGCTCAAGGCATTCAGCGCGGCGGTGGCGAAGGTTTTCTGCAGCACCAGCACGCGGCCGTAGGCGTAGGACAGCGAAAGCATCGCCAACAGGGGAATCAGCAACAGCAGTGGCAATCGCCGGTGCACGCGGGTTAACGCCAGATGGCTGAGGTAGAACAGCAATAACAGCAGCACCGAAAACCCCATCAAGGTGCGCGCGCCTTCATTGAAATCACGGAACAACAGCGCGGCGCCGGGAACGAGCAGGAAAATCAGCGCCACGCTCAGCAGGCACAGCAAAGCGCATCCGCCCCGCTGCATGCGCGTTGCCTGACGCTGCATGACGCGCCGCCCGATGACAACGCTGCCGGCAATCGCCGTCAGCCACAACGCGGCCAATACCCAGGTAAATCCGCCGTGAAACAGCAGCCCGACTTTTTCCAATACTCGGCCGATATTGATGCCGACTTGCAGCAACGGGTCCGCCGAGCCATCAAGCAAACCGGTGCGGTGCGGTTTCATGTAGGCATACGCCGTGACGCCGTAGATCAGCAGGGCCAAACCCAATTGCGCGAGTTTCCAGGCAATCAATCGATGCCAATCGGGCTGCCGATGATGTGCCCAGCGCAGTAATTCCAGGCAACACAAACCGACGAACACATTGATGCTGACTTGATAGAGACCAAGCCCCAAGGCAATCAGCAACGCGGGAATGGTCAAGGTCTGGACCCGCGATGCACTGCGAAAGGTCATCGCGCCGATCACCGCCACCAGACTCAACGTCATCGCCGGGCCATCGTATTGATAGGAGAGGTTTGCAGGAAAAACGGGTTGTACCAAAACCCCAGCACCACCAGGCAATGGCTCAACGTCGGAGCGGCAAAGTAGTGGAACGTCAGGCGGGTCAACGCCCAGGCCATCGCCAATGTCGCGAGCAACAGCGGTAACGGAAAGATGTTCGGCGCCGCGTCGGTGGAAGTCAGCCCGTTGAAGAATAGCTGCGTGAACAACCGCCCCTCCCCGGCCCAACCCGTGCCGGCGGCGAGCGAACGCCAGTTGTCGTCAATGTACGGGTGGTCGGCGAGGATCAGCGGCAACACGTAGGCAAACGTCGCCAGCACAAAGAATAATCCGACGCGGCGGGCGCCGAGTTCTCTGTCGAGCCAGTCGCGCATCCTCATGTCCGCGCCCCTTGGGGTGACTGCGTTTAACCCATAAGGTATTGAACGCAGCGCTGGCGATTGCTGTGCGATTTTTCGACCAACGGTGAGGCCGGGCAATATCCCGTAATATCCCGACTTTGCATTTGTCGCCCGATCACGCGACCCTGCGCGCCGCCGATGTGCGGCACGCACCCTTTTGTATTGCGTGACACTCCTTTTAATACACGTTCAAGAGCACTCAGCCATGACGTCTGAACGCGATCATCGAATCGACTTTTTCCGCGGCCTGGCGCTGATCTTCATTTTCTGGGATCACGTGCCGCACAACCCGCTGGGGCAAATCACCCTGCGCAATCTCGGCTTCAGTGATGCGGCGGAAATCTTCGTGTTTCTCGCCGGCGTCGCGGCGGTGATGGCTTACGGCAAGATCCTCAAGCGCGACGGTTATCTGATCGCCTGCCTGAAAATCCTTCGGCGCACCTGGGTGCTGTACGTGGTGCATATCTTCTTGCTGGCGATGCTGATGGGCATTGTGTTCTTCGCCAACAGCCACGTGGAAACCCGCGATCTGGTCGAGGAAATGGGCCTGCACCACTTCATCACCAACCCGCAGCAGGCGTTGACGGACGAACTGCTGCTGCGCTTCAAACCCAACCTGATGGACCCGCTGCCGCTGTATATCGTGCTGCTCGCGGGTTTGCCGCTGGTGTTGCCGTTGCTGGTGCGCGCGCCGTGGGCGGTGGTGGCGGTGTCGACGGCGGTGTACTTGCTGGCGCCGCCGCTGGGCTGGAACCTCGCGGCGATCAAGGACGGCGTCTGGTACTTCAATCCGGTGACCTGGCAATTGCTGTTTGTGCTCGGCGGCGCGACGGCGATTATCGGCCAACGGCCACGGGCGCCCGACACCCGCTCGCTGCTGCGCCAGCCGTTATTCATGGCGGCAGCGGTGTATGTGCTGCTGGCCGGGGTGATTACGCTGTTGTGGCGCTGGCCGCAAATCCACGATGCGCTGGTGCCGGCGTGGCTGAGCAATCTGCTGTATCCGATCAGCAAGACCGATCTGTCGCCGGTGCGCCTGGTGCATTTCCTCGCGTTGGCCTACGTCACCGCCAAGCTGTTGCCGGGCAGCGGCTGGACGCAAAACTGGCTGGCGCAGCAGAGTTGCCGGATGGGCCGTTATTCGCTGGAAATCTTCTGCCTCGGCGTGTTGCTGGCGCCGCTGGCGGACATGATCAATGCGATGACCGGCGATGCGTTCGCGATGCAGATCTTCACCGCGCTGGTGGGTGTTGGTTTGATGGCGTTGCTGGGCGCGTGGCTGGATTTGAACAAGCGGCTGACTGCGCCAGTTGCCACTCATTCGGCGGTGTCTGCGCAGCGTCTTCCCTCGTAGCCAGTGCCGCAGTAAACGCAAAAGCCCCGATCATCACGACCGGGGCTTTTGTGTTTCAGGCATTGGATGTTACGAAGCTGAACGCACCGCACCTTGGGTGACGTTAGTCGGTTGCAGCTTGAACACGTAGAACAACACCGTCAGCAACACCAGGAACGCCGGGCCGACATACAGCGCCACGCGAGTGTCCGGGAAGTAGGCCATTAGACCAACCACCAGCACCAGGAACGCCAACGCCAGGTAAGAGCTGACCGGGTACAACCACATCTTGTATTTCAGGCCGGCACGTTCGCTGGCGCTCAGGCCTTTGCGGAATTTCAGCTGCGCCAGGAGGATCATCACCCAGGTCCAGATCGCGCCGAACGTGGCAATCGCGGTAACCCAGACGAAGACTTTTTCCGGGACCAGATAGTTGAGCAGCACGCCGACCAGCAGCGCAGCGATCGACAGCAGCAGCGCGCGACGCGGTACGCCGTTGCTCGACGTGGTGGCGAAACCGGCCGGGGCCTGGCCGTTCTGCGCCAGGCTATAGAGCATGCGCCCGGTGCTGAAAATGCCGCCGTTGCACGACGACAACGCTGCGGTGATCACCACGAAGTTGATGATGCCAGCGGCAGTCTTGATCCCCAGACGCTCGAAGGTCATGACAAACGGGCTGCCCTGGGTGCCGATTTCGTTCCACGGGTAGATCGACAGGATCACGAACAGCGCGCCGACGTAGAACAGCAGGATCCGCCAGAACACCGAGCCGATTGCGTTGGGAATGGTTTTCTGCGGGTTCTTCGCTTCGCCGGCAGTCAGGCCGATCATCTCGACGCCGAGGTAGGCGAACATGACCATTTGCAGCGACATCAACACGCCTTGCACGCCGTTCGGCATGAAGCCGCCGTGGGCCCACAGGTTGGAAACGCCGAGCGCCACGCCATCATTGCCGAAACCGAAGGCGATCACGCCGATGCCGCCGATGACCATGGCGATGATGGTGACGATCTTGATCAGGGCGAACCAGAATTCGAATTCACCGAAGGCTTTGACCGCGATCAGGTTGATCGTGCCCATGCTGACCAGCGCCGACAGCGCCCAGATCCAGCGCGGCACGTCGGGGAACCAGACGCCCATGTAAACGGCCACTGCGGTGATTTCGGCAACGCAGGTCACCAGCCACAGGAACCAGTAATTCCAACCGGTGAGGAAGCCGGCCAATGGCCCGAGGTAGTCTTGGGCGTAACGGCTGAACGAGCCGGCGACCGGGTTGTGCACGGCCATTTCGCCGAGGGCGCGCATGATCACCAGGATCGCCAGACCACCGATGATGTAGGAAAGCATGATGGCCGGGCCGGCCATTTCAATCGCCTTGGCCGAACCGAGGAACAGGCCGACACCGATACAGGCGCCGAGCGCCATCAAGCGAATATGCCGTTCGCCAAGTTCGCGTTTAAGCGGACCGCCCTTAGCGGTCTCGCCTTGGGGCAGATGATTGCCTGCTGGCATGGGGGTACAACCTCGTCTTGTTATTGGATATGACCACCGAGTATCGAAGCGTCGACCGATAAGCCGTTGCTTGCCTGAAACCGCGCTTGCCTTTTGAGCAAGTGCGTCTTGTAGGACAAAACCTGCAAGATCAGCGGGGCGTGCAGTATAAAAACCTTCCCACAGGGTTTTTCACTCTATAACCCACAACATTCAGCGACAACTCTCGCCAAAAGCCCAGTTTACGGAGGGGCATTACCTGCGTTTTGTCAGATTATTCATCGCAAAAACGCCGGCGATTATTGCACAACAATGGTGCATCGTCATGCCTGCGGATCGCTTGGGGAGGCGGTTGAGGTGTCTAGTGCGCGGATTGTGGGTGAAGACGCGTGGCGGCTGGGCGCGAAGCCTGCTGCAAGGGGGTTTACGTGTGGTGAATGGATTTACCTGTGGTCAGTGGGTTTACCTGTGGTCAATGGGTTTACCTGTGGTCAATGGGTTTACCTGGGTCAATGGGTTTACCTGGGTCAATGGGTTTACCTGGGTCAATGGGTTTACCTAGGTCAATGGGTTTACCTAGGTCAATGGGTTTACCTGTGGTCAATGGGTTTACCTGTGGTCAATGGGTTTACCTGGGTCAATGGGTTTACCTGTGGCGAGGGGGTTTACCCCCGTTCGGCTGCGCAGCAGTCGCAGAGCGGTTTTTCTGGAAAAACGCAGGGGAGCGCTTCGCACTCCAACGGGGGTAAACCCCCTCGCGACAGGTGAATGCATTGACCGCAAAAATCGATTCACCCCAGGCAAGCCCTTCCCCCCTTTAAACCCTCACGCCACCTCGAAGCTCAGCAATCAGGTATTCGTCCTTCAAACAACGCAGAATTTTCCTTCGCCATTTGCAGATCCGGATTCAGCGCCCGACCACTAACCTCCATCACTCCTACACATCAAGGAGGCAACGGATTGCCTAGCCAGCCAAACTCTCATCGCCTGCGTCGGGGGCGACATTCCGAACCAGGTCGCGCTTATCTCATCACTGCAGTCATTCATTTACGCCAACCGATATTCTCTGATTGGCGATTGGGGCGATTGCTCGTTCGGGAATTGCGAAGAGCTCACGATTCGGGACAGGTGGACTCGATTGCGTGGGTGGTGATGCCTGATCATTTCCATTGGTTGATGCAATTGAAGGTCACCAACCTGGGAAATGTGATTGGCGCGATCAAATCTCAATGCACTAAGTCAGTGAACCAGGCAACCGGCCGGCACGGTCCTTTATGGCAAACCGGCTATCACGATCGAGCTATTCGGGACGGGGAGGAATTGTTGCCGTCTGCTCGCTACATCGTGGCCAATCCATTGCGCGCAGGGCTGGTGAAGAGAATTGGTGATTACCCGCTATGGGACGCCTGCTGGTTATAACGTCTGTGGAGAGCGGTTTGCCTGTGGTTGGGGGTTTCACTGTGGTAATGGGGTTACCTGTGTGAGGGGGTTACCTGTGTGAGGGGTTTACCTGTGTGAGGTATTTACCTGTGTGAGAGGTTCACCTGTGTGAGGGGGTTTACCTGTGGCGAGGGGGTTTACCCCCGTTGGAGCGCGAAGCGCTCCCCTGTGTTTTCACAGGAAAACCGCTCTGCGACTGCTGCGCAGCCGAACGGGGGTAAACCCCCTCGCCACAGGTAAACCCCTATTCACAGGTAAACCCACTCTTCACAGGTGAACCCCACTCTTCACAAGTAAACCCACTCCTCACAGGTAAAACCCCTTGCCATACGTAACCCCAATTGCCACAGGTCCGCCCGCACCACAGGAACCCCACTCACCACAGCTAACCCCCTGGCTCAAGATAAACGCCATCGGCAGTTTGGAGAGGCTTCCCCTGTTTCGGCATTTCTCCACCCACAATTTTTTCACCAACGCCAACCACCGACTAAGCTTCAGACAAGTCCGATCAATCTGCGTGAATGGATCAGTCGACTATGGGCGCTTTATGGCAAACCGATTCGAGTAAAACCGTGGTTCCGACTGAACGTGTGGATGAAGCGCCTTTACCTGAAAAATCCCGTCGTAACCGGCACGGCTGGAAGGCGTTCTGGTTGTTGCTACTGATTATCGCGGTTGCCCTGGGGTTGGCGGCCGCCAAGGAAATGCGCACATCGAAATTTCAATCGACCGAGGTCAGCAAATTTGCCGCATCCCTGAGTTATGAGCTGCAACCCGGCCCCAGCGATGCGATTCGCTACCCGGGCGCCGGCCCGTTTGATTTGCGTTTGGGCTACAGCGCCATGGACGATTTCCTGCCGCGCCTGCTCAAGCGAAATTACATCGTTGCCGCGCAAACGCGTTTTTCCCCGGAGCTGATGAGTTATAGCGACCGGGGCTTTTTCGTGCCCTACGCGGAAAAAATCCAGGCAGGGCTGACCATCACCGATTGCCGCGCGGCGCCGCTGTATCAGTTCAACTACCCGCAACAGCTCTACGCCAGCTTCGACGCGATTCCGCCGGTGGTGGTCAACAGCTTGTTGTTCATCGAAAACCGCTTCCTGCTCGACCCGAAACAACCCATGGCCAACCCCGCCGTCGACTGGCCGCGATTCGGCATGGCGGCGTGGTCGCAAGTCGCGAAGATCATGCACTTGCCCGGTCAATCCGCCGGCGGCAGCACCCTGGCGACGCAACTTGAGAAGTATCGCCACTCCCCCGACGGCCTGACAGTGTCCGGCGCGGAGAAGATTCGCCAGATGATTTCTGCCAGCGTGCGCGCCTATCAGGGCGGGCCGCAAACCTTGCAGGCGCGGCAGAATGTAGTGCGCGATTACCTCAACAGCGTGCCGTTGTCCGCCGTGCCCGGCCACGGTGAAGTACACGGCATGGCCGAAGGTTTGCGCGTCTGGTACGGCGCCGACTTCAACAAGGCCAATGAAACCCTCGCGAGCACCGCCACCGACGCGAAAACCATGGCCGACAAAGGCTTGGCCCTGCGCGAAATGCTCTCGCTGATGATCGCCCAGCGCCGCCCTTCGCACTACCTGACCAAGGGCCACGACGAACTCGCCAGCCTCACCAACAGCCACATCCGTCTGCTCGCCCAGAACGGCGTGATCGACGCACCGTTCGCCGCTGCCGCGCTCGCCAGTAAAGTCACCTACCGCGATTGGCAGACACAACCGACGATCCAGCCGATCGAATCCAATAAAGGCATCAGCACCGCGCGCAGCCGCCTGGCCTCGATGCTCAACCGTCCGTTGTATGACCTCGACCGCCTCGACCTCTCCGCCACCAGCACCTTGCAAAGTGACCTGCAAAAACAGGCCACCGAATACCTCAAACACCTCGCCGACCCAACGTTTGCCGGGCAGATCGGCCTGATCGGCGAACGTTTGCTGACGCCGACCAGTACCACTCAGGTGCGCTACAGCTTCACCCTGTTCGAACTGACCCCGGACGGTTCGCGGGTGCGGGTGCAAACCGACAGCACCGACCAGCCGTTCGACATCAATGAAGGCAGCAAACTGGAACTCGGCTCCACCGCCAAGATGCGGGTCATGACCACGTACTTGCAGATCATTTCCGAACTGCACGAAAAATACGCCGACAAAACCGTCGCCGAACTGAAGAAAACCGAAGTACCGGATCAGGATCGCCTGAGCCGCTGGGTCGTCGATTACCTGATCCAGAACAGCGACCGCAGCCTGCCGACACTGCTCGGCGCGGCGCTTGATCGCAAATACTCGGCGAGCCCCGGCGAGGCGTTTTTCACCGGTGGCGGGCTGCACACCTTTCACAACTTCCGTAACGAAGACAACGGGCGCATTCCGACCCTGCGCGATGCCCTGCGTGAATCGATCAACCTGCCGTTCATTCGGCTGATGCGCGACATCGTGCGCTACACCACGTATTCCGGGCCGAGCAACAGTGCCGAGCTGCTCAAGGACGACCGCGACCCGCGGCGGCAGGAATACCTGGCGTCATTCGCCGACCGTGAAGGCACGTCGTTTCTGCTGAAATTCTGGAAAAAGTACAAAAACAAAGACACCGACGCGCGCCTCGAAACCTTCCTCGACAGCATGCGCCCGACGCCAATTCGTATGGCGGCGGTGCACCGTTACCTGTACCCGGAAGCCGAGCAGACTGCGTTCAACAGCTTCGTGCGCTCGCACTTGAAGGGCGCCAAGCTCAACGAAAAACTCACCGACGAACGCCTCGAACGCCTGTACCTGAGCTACGGCCCCGGCTCGTATGACCTGCCGGATCAGGGTTTTATCGCCAAGGTGCATCCGCTGGATTTGTGGCTGATCGGCTACTTGCTCAATCACCCGGAAGCCAAGTTCAGCGAAATCGTCAAAGCCAGCCAGTTCGAACGTCAGGAAGTGTATAGCTGGCTGTTCAAGAGCAAACACAAAGGCGCGCGCGACAGCCGTATTCGCACCATGCTCGAGATTGAAGCATTCCTCGATATTCACCAGCGCTGGCAGCAAGTCGGCTACCCGTTCGACCACCTCGTGCCGTCATTGGCCACGGCGATTGGCAGTTCCGGCGACCGCCCGGCAGCGTTGGCCGAGCTGATCGGCACGATTCTCAACGACGGTGTGCGCATGCCGACCTTGCGCATCGACAGCCTGCACTTTGCCGCTGATACGCCGTACGAAACCAAAGTGGTGAATGACCCGAATGTCGGCAAACGGGTGATGCCTTCCGAGGTTGCCACGGCGATGCGCGAAGCCTTGTCGCAAGTGGTGGATGCCGGCACCGCGAAACGTGTGTCCGGCAGTTTCAAAACCCCGGACGGCACCGCGTTGGCGATGGGCGGCAAGACCGGCACCGGCGATAACCGCATTGAAGCGATTGGCTCCGGCGGGCGGATTCTCAGTTCGAAATCAATCAACCGCACGGCGACGTTTGTGTTCTATATCGGCGATCACCACTTCGGCACGTTGACCGCGTTCGTGCCGGGGCGCACCGCCGAGGCCTTCAAGTTCACCTCGGCGTTGCCGGTGCAAGTGCTCAAAGGCATGGCGCCGATCCTGACCCCGTACCTGCAACCGGGGCGCAACACCGAATGTCTGGCGCCGACGGTGACAGCGAGCAACCAGACCCAGGGCTAGATTTCGGAATCCCAGATCACCGTGACGTCCCCGGCAAATTTATCGCTGCCCGAGTCGAGCATTTGCTTGACGCCCTCCTGCGCCACGGAAAAATGCACAACGCCGGGTTTGCGCGCCACGTAGACGTTGGGTTCGAACCGTTCAGTGCCCTGACCGTCGAGCCGCAAGGGTTGGTTGACCACCGACTGGCCATTGCGCACCAGCCCGTGGGGCAGCGTCACGGCGACGTCGACCGGCACTTGGTTGCCCGCCGCATCCTGCAACGCGCAGGTATTGCCGAGGTTGGTGGCACAGCTCAATTGCATCTTGAACGGTGTCGACGTCCAGATATTGAAGGTCTGGTCGCGGAAGATCCGTTCCGGCCGACGATTACGCTGCAGCCACGCTTGCCAGCCGCCGTGCGGCACCAGTTGCACCTGATTACCGCCGGGTGGGATTTCCACCGCCAATACGTGATTGACCGTCAGGGTGAAGTCGAGCTGCAGCATGTCCGGACTGGCGAGCATGTTGTCGCCCATGTCGAAATCGGCGCCGGGGCCTAATCGATAAAGGATGCTGCCGGTATAGGCCCCAGGGGCCATTTTCAACGGATCGGGTGTGCGGATCTGGTAGGCAAAATTCAATCGGGGATAGGAGAAACCTGGTATGTCGAAACGGGCTTTCGTTGCGCAAGTGCCGAGCACAGAAGTGCCCCAGAAAAAAGCAAAATCAGTGTCCGTTCCGCCCGCTCCCGCGCGTCCGGTTTCGCAAGGCCTGGGCGCAATTCCCCAATCGCCTTCCGTCCAGAGAGCGTAATGCGCGCGGTACAGGTCCAGGTCCTCGCGACCGATCAGTTCCTGAACCCTGTGACTCAGCCGATAACGCCCGCCAACCCCCGCAATGCGCACCTGCACCATCGCCGGACGGCCTTGGTCATCCTGTACCGGCACATCGCGCCATTGCGCCGCCGAGATGTTGAACATCGCACCTTGGCGTGGATTGGAGTGATTCGCTGGAATCGGATTGATCGACTGCACATCAATCGAGCTCTCGATGCTGAACAATTTGTCGAACCCACCCGTTCCGTCACAAGACGACGGATTCTCGGCGCAATAACCGCTATCAGGCGTGGTGTTCTTGAACTCATTGATGTTCGGACGCGCCGGATCGGGGGCGAACTCGGCGGTTATCTGCACCACATCGGCCTGCGCGCCGATGCAAATGAACAACAGCAAGCCACTGCACGGGCGCTTCATGGATTCACCGCATCGAACATCAATTGCACCGTGCCGAAATACTGCCCCGGCACATAACCGGTAACAGGTTTCAGCGCCGCAATCTCCAGGCGCACGCGCTGGCCAACACGCGCCTGCTGTTCATCCACCACCGGTGTCGCCAGCAACGACAAACGCTGCCCATTGAACTGCACGGCCAGGTCAATGCGCTCGCGCCCATTGAACAAAAACGGCTCAGCCACCAGCCGCGCGGAAATACTGCCGCTGGTGTTTTTCACGTCGAAATGTTCGCGCAACGGTGTGAGCTCGGCGGTCACCGGGTTCCACGCCATCACCTGCTCGCGCTCGAGAAACATCGAGTTGACCGGCAATACGTAAAACTCGCTGGTGGGGATCGTTACCGATACTTGAAAGGTCTGCTCCTCACGAATTGCCAGCGCGTGCGTGCTGGTCAACGACAAAACAGTAGCCAGCGAAACGAGCAATGCGCGCTTGAATCCCGGGCGTTTCATCCCTTCACCTCAACGTTTTTCTGCGCCGCACCTTCTACCAGTTTGAAGCGGTACTGGCGCCCGGCCTGTTTCTCGAAACGAAACGTTCGGCCCGGTAGCACATGAGTTTTGGTCACCGGTTGGCAATCGTTTTCATCGCTGACGGCGCAGTCCTTGAGGTCGTCGACCACCACCACGGTGTTGCCGTCGTTGCGCAATGCGTATTGGCCAGGGCGCTCGTCAATCTGCGTGTTGAAACGCGCGTCTTTGGGGCGCACAAAAAAGATCGTGCCGTAACCCGCCAACACGTTGACCCCGGCCGCCAGCGTCTGTTTATAGGCGTCGCGCTCTTCGACGGAGACGGCAAATTCATCTTCTTTCTCCGGCACCACCGGGACGAATCGCACGCGGAAATAACGCTCGCGCTCACGTTCGCCCATGAACAGCAGCCGAGTACCCTGCATGCCATTCACCGGCACGATCAAGCGCGCTGGGCTGGCCATCAGACCGTCGCGGGCGCTGCTGTCGGCCAGGCTCTTTACCGGCAATTCCGTGGGTCTGCCGTCGGCGTCATAGATGATTTCGTGAATATTGATTTTGACGAACGCCGTGCTGTCGCCGCCATTGAAAACCCGTTTCAGGTAGGTGCTTTTATCGCCGTCCAGATAGTCGTACACCACGCCGACATTGATCGCCGGCCCAGCCTCGGCCAACAGCGGCAGCAAACCTGCACCCAACAATACCCATAGCCGTTTCATTGTTTTCGATCCTTCAGTTGAACGCTGCGCGGACATTCCGGCAGCGGTGATCAGATTTCCGAATTCCAGATAACCGTGACGTTGCCCGCGTAGGTTTTGCCGACGCCGGTGAGCATCTCGGCCACTTGTTCGCGGGCGATTTCGAAGTGCAACTGACCGGGTTTGCGATCGACATAAAAACCTGGCTGGAACAGTTCGGTGCCGCTGCCGTCACGCAGCAAGGGCCGGCGGTTAACCACTCGCCCGGCGACGTCGGTCAAACCGTTGGGCAACGTGACGCTGATGTTCACCGGCACCGCACCGCCCGATTGCGGTTCGCGCAACAGGCACTGATTGCTGCCGTCGCCGTACTGGCAATCGAGCTGCATCTTGAAACGGCTGGACGCCGAGATATTGAAGGTCTGGTCGCGGAACAAGCGCTCCGGGCGACGATTGCGTTGCAGCCAGGCTTGCCAGCCACCTTGCGGCACCAGCTCGACCCGATTGCCGCCGGGCGGCACTTCGACTTTGAGGGTGTGTTGCACGTCGAGGGTGAAGTTGAAGACGAATTCAGTTTCGGCGGTGCTCATGTTGTCGCCGAAATCAATGTCGCCTCCCGGCCCGACGGTGTAGCGCATGGTGCCGGTGTACTGACCCGAGGACATGCCCAGCGGGTTGGGGGTTTTCAGCGCATAGGCATATTCGAGGTTGGAGTATTGCAACGCCGTGATATCCCTTCCCGGTTGGCGGCTGCACACGCCAGCCCCTTCCGGGACCAGCCAGAAGAACAGCGCGAAATTGGTCGACGCCGCAATGTACCCGGTGCTCTCACAGGGGCTGGGCGCATAACTCCATTGCGATTGCCATCTGATGCCAGGTTGGGCCCATACCGCCACACCGGGGCGCACATCCCAGCGATGACCAATGCCGGCGATGCGCATTTGCACGGTGGCGACCTCCCCGGTGCGCGAATGCGTGACCTGCAGGTCGCGCCAGTCCGAAGGCATCTTCCACATTGCGCCGTCGCGGGGGTTGGTGTGGTTGGCCAGGATCGGCGTTTTGGTGTGCGCATAAAAAGCCGTACGAATGGTGAAAATGTTCAGTTGCTTGCAGCGCGCCGGGATGTGAGAGGTGCAAATGCCGCTCTCCGGCGTGGTGTTGACGAACTCGTTTTTCAGCGGGTTTGCCGGGTCCGGCGTGAAGACCGCGCTGATCTCCTGAGTCAGGGCATTGGCCGCTGGCGCCAACCCGCACAACAGGCTGAACCCGATGAGGTGTCGAAGTGTTCTGTTCATCAATCAGCCTGCCGTTTCAGAATTAAATGAGCTGTCGGCCAGCGTGTCCGGTGTGCAGCGCAGATCGCCGATCATCAGCACATCCTGTTCGATACGCGCTGCGCGGGTATCGAGGCGGAACTGGCAGAGCAATTGGTCGCCCCGACGCACTTGCAGGGTCGGTGAACTGGCGTTCATTTCCATCGAGAAGAACCCATCGACCTCGCTCACCCCACGGCTGGCGTGGTTGATGATGTGATGCCCTTTCAATGGATGCCCTTGCGGATCGATCAGGCGCCCGAGCACGGTCACGGTTTTCATCACCTGGACCTTGCGATACGCCACGCCGCCCTTGTTCAGGTGATAACTCATGCGCGGCGGCTGAATGTTGGCGGCCGGCACGTGGTTGCCCTCGAAATCGAAACTCACCGCGCCGTTGCGGTACGCGGTGATCGGCACAAAATTGCGCCCCGCACGCAACGCGGTACTGCCGCCGCTGAGGTCGTCGGCGCGCAGGGCGATGTCCTCGACATCGGATTCGACGTCAATGATCATCCCGGCGCCGCGGCCCTGATGCTGACTGGTCAGGACCATTTTCTGCCCGCCGACGGCGAACGTGCTGTCCAGGTTGAGGCCGCCGGTGATGTCGCCGCTGTACGACGAGCGCTGGGCGAAAGCATCGCCGAGCACTGTGTCGGTCATGAAGTTGGTCGTCCCCGAGATACCGACGCCGTAGGTATCGGCAATCGCCGTGGCCGAGACGCTTTGCAGCACGAAGTCCTGCAAGTCCTTGCGATAGGTCAGCGAAGCGTTGTGGTCGCGGCGGCCATCGCGCGAAGTGCGCGAGCCGATGCTGCCGGAGATTTGCTCGCCCGGCCCGCCGAGCGCCAGGCTCACGCTGAGGTCGACGCCACGGTTGCGTTTGTCGCCGCTGCTGGTGCTGGCCGGCCGATCGAACACGGTGAAACGCCAATTGGCGTCACTGCCGAACAGGTTGCTGCGCTGGGTCCAGCCGAGATCGAGGCCGACGCCTTCGACATTGCCCTCGCTGTGCGACACCCGGCCGTTCAGCGAAGTACGGTTGTTCAAGCGATGGGTCAGCGACAGCGAGGAATTGCTGGTTTCGCCAGTGAACACATTGCGCTGACGAATGCGTGTGCCGTCGGGCAAGGTTTCGTAGGTGTTGCGCGTGTCGAGCCAACTGCGATTGTGGCTGGCGACGACAGTGCCGAGGCCGTAGCTGTAAAGCGCTTGCAGATCGACGCCAGTGCCGTGGTCTTCGGTCTGGTAAATGTTGGCGAACAGGCTGGCATTGTTGGCCACGGTCCAATCGACCGACGAGCCGTACTGCAACTGTTCACGGACCTGGCGCGCCGACAATCCCAGCACCACGCGCGGGTGCAGCAAATAGTTGAGCGCGGCGCCGGCAGACATGCCGCCGTCGGCCTGCTCTTCCCAGTTGCTCAGCAGTTTGCTTTCGCGCCCGGCGAACAGGTTATAGCGCCAGCGTTGGTCGTGGTTGCGCCAGTTATTGGGTTTGTAGACCAACTCCTGCGTGGTCGAAGTGATTTGACCGTCCTCGATCAATCGCACTTCGACCTCGTAGATGCCCCCGGGCAGTGGCCGGGTATCAAGCGTCTGCAAACCGGCGGGCACCGGTTGCGTGTTGATCAGCAACCCGTTGCGATAAATCTCCACCGAACCGAGGCGATTGGCGGTGACGTAAATCGGATAAACGCTGGGTTTCGGGTTGTCGATGGCCAGGCTGTCGGAGCTGCCATACATAACGCCGACCGCCGTGTCCGGGCTGGGACCAAAGGCGCGCGGCTGGCGGCTGAGGCCTTCGGAATTGGGCATGAAATAGCCCAGGCGCAGAAAACTGCCTTGCAGTTCCCGCTGGGTATAGAGCTCGTGCACCGCGTGATAGAGCTGGTCGTCGAAACCACCGAGACGGGCCAGTTGCAGGTTGACGCTCTGGGTCCAGTTGCCGAGGCTGCTGCTCGCCTCCAGGCCGTAGCGTCCGCCGAGGTCCTGGTCCTGGCCACCGTTGAGATTCAATTGATTGCGCACGATCAGGCCGGTGCTGCCGTGCTGAGGTTGTTCGTAGTAAGCCTGGGGTTGGTCGTCGCGTTCAGCGTTTTCGGTAACGAGCGAAACCAGGGAGTTTTCCAGGCTGTAATGCACGGCCAGCAAGTTGGCCGGACAGTTGGCAGAGCACGCCCCAAGAGGCACGCCTTGTTTGAGATAAGTCGCCAGCGCGTCGCGTTCAGGGGCTTTGAGGTCACTGTCTCGAATGTCGGTCATTTCAAGTAACGTAATACGATCGTCACGTGATAACACCACCATTGCTTCTCCCATGAACTGTTGATCACGTTCAATTCGAACTGCCAACGGAACATCAAAGAAGTGTTCTTCAAACTCCGCAGGAAGACCTTTGGCCTGAGCCAGCAAAGAGCGCGGCGCAGTATTACCGTTAGTTGGCGCAGCCAGCACTGATGAACAAAACAGCAAGGCGAGCGCTGTCGCGATGGGCGTCATCGGGAACATGAACCAGATACTCTGAATACGGACGGTAGATACGGTGGAACCCGGTCGGCCGGTCAGGGTGACGAGCCGATCGGGGTGTTTCAGTCAACGAACCGAAGGGTTGCCCTTCACGGCGTGACGGTGCGCGGAACGGCGTCGAACATCACCACTGGACTGCCGGTAAACAGGCCCGTTTGGGTATCTGTAGGCTTGGTGGCGGCGATGATCATGTCCGCTTGCATGCCTGGGTTGGAGGGCACATCACCGGCAATTTCCTTGGACGTGCCGTCCAGCACGACACCGCCGATGGAGATGGTCAGCGGGATTGCCGAAGCACCGTTGTAGAGCGCTGCGGTACCGCCCTCGATGTAGGCATTGATGGAACCGTCAGTGTTTTTCAGGTCGTACGTCTGACGCAGGCTATTGAGTTCACCGGTCACCGTGTTGAAGACCATGGTTTCGTCGCGACCGAAGTTCGGATCGCGCGGCTGGGCATGAAACTGCTTGGTCGGAATTTCAGCCTTGATGTTGATAGTAGTGCTGGCGTCATCCTTGGCCAATGCAGCGGTCGAAGCAAAGACCAGAACAGCCAGCGGCGCGGAAACTGAAAACTTCTTGAACATGGTTAACTCCCTGTTACTTAAATGAGATAAAGCGTTGAAGGTTCTAACAAGTCGTGGACTTGAACATTGAACGCGGAGGCATGATCAACCAATTGAAACTTTAAGTAAGCAGGACGCTTCTGGCGAGCGCGTAGTCCTCAAGGCATATGGCGGGAAGAAAAATAACCAAAAAACCGCAATAACGCCGAGTGACCGTAAGAATAAGACTACCGACAGATTAGTTGTGTTTCCCATACAGAAACATGGGGTACGAGTTCAATATCCGGGACTCAATGAACATTAGGCGAAAACACTGTTTTAGAGAAGTAGCACTAATTTTCGAGGGGCAAATATATACATCCGGTTACTTCCATTCTTCCTCCGACGCATTGCGAACAATCGGACGCCGGCGAGGAACAATTTCCCACGCGCGGACCAGCAACGTCCTGCGCCGTTGGTCGAATCGCCTTGCTTGACGCCAAAGATATATCTTAAGTTGTATCTAAACACGTCAGGAGAATTGGAAAATGAGAGACCATCATTCCCACCACCGCGAACACGGTGACGGCCGCGACGGCTTCGAGAAACGCCCCGGACGCGAACGCGGCGGCCGTGGCCCACGGGTCTTCGCCCCGGGCGACCTGAAATTGCTGCTGCTGGCGCTGATCGCCGAACAGCCGTGCCACGGCTACGACTTGATCCGCCAGATCGAAGGTATGTTCGACGGCGCCTACAGCCCCAGCCCCGGCGTGATCTACCCGACGCTGACGTTTCTGGAAGAAAGCGAAATGATCAGCGGCGACGCCGAGGGCGGGAAAAAACGCTACAGCATCACCGACGCCGGGCGCTTGTCCTTGAGCGATCAGGCGATTGCCCTGGAAGGTGTGCGGATGCGCATCGACGTCAGCAAACGTTCATTGCGCGGGCATGATCGCCCGGCAGAAATTCACGAGGCGGTGCATAACCTGCGCCACGCCTTGCAACTGCATCACGGGCGCTGGAGCGCCGAAGAAATCGTGCGTGTCGCGACCCTGCTCAACAACACCGCCAAAGCCATTGTCGACGGCCCCGCCGTTCAAGCCGCACAGGAGAAACCCGAATGACTGCCGTTGATACCCAGACCATTCACCGCGTGATGCATGAAATCAAACGTCGTCGGCTGGAGGTGCTGCGGGTGGTGGACCTGACGCCGCGCATGCGCCGCATCACGGTCGGCGGGCCGGAATTGGCGGGGTTCGTCAGCCTCGGCACGGATGATCACGTCAAACTGCTGTTCCCGCAGAACGCGGCGCAAACGGCCGCCCTGGAAACCCTGGTGCTTGGCGCCGGCAAGTCCGATCAGCCGATGCCGCCGATGCGCGATTACACGCCGCGTCGTTATGACCTCGACGCGCTGGAGCTGGACATCGATTTCGTCCTGCACGGCGACGGCCCTGCCTCGACCTGGGCGGAACAGGCGCAACCGGGGCAATCGCTGCACATCGCCGGGCCACGCGGCTCGATGATCGTGCCGGATATTTTTGACAGCTATCTGCTGATCGGCGATGAAACCTCCCTGCCCGCTATCGCCCGCCGCCTCGAAGGCCTGGCGGCCAATCGCCGCGCGCTGGTGATCATTGAAGTCGAGAACGGCGCTGAACAGCAGGCTCTGCCGAGCCCGGCGCAGGTCAATGTGATTTGGGTATTGCGCGACGGCGGCACCAACAATCTGCTGAACGCGGTGAAGCAACTGCAAGTGCCGAGCGGCGATTTGTACGCGTGGGTGGCGACGGAAACCAAGGTGTCGCGGCAGATTCGCCGGGTGCTGCTGGATGAGCATGGGCTGAATGAGCAGTTCGTCAAAGCCGCCGGTTACTGGCGCGCCGAAGGCAGCGACGAGGAGTAACCCGCTTCAATCCACATCCCCTCGACGCCGAGCCCCTGTAGGAGCGAGGCTTGCCCGCGAAGGCGGTGTGTCAGTCGACAACTTTACTGACTGACACAGCGCTTTCGCGGGCAAGCCTCGCTCCTACAGGTCTGCGGTGTTATCGGATCGGTTTTCGCCAGCGATCGAGCCCGATTACCAGCAGCGCCATCAGCACAAACCCCGCCAAAATCCCCCCGGCATTGATAAACACCTGTGGATAACCCAGCGTCGGCACGTCAATGAACGGATACGGGTAAGCGCTCAGCACGTGCCCGCGCAGCAGCGCGAAAGCAAAATAGACCAGCGGATAAATCACCCACAGCGCGATGTGGCGCAGGCGCAAAGTGCCTTTGGGCACGCAGCACCACCAATAGATCAGGAACAGCAGCGGCATGATGTCGTGGAGCAATTCGTCGGCGATCAATTGCCAACCTTCGGGATGCCACAAATGCCGCAGCAATACGCTGTAGGCAATGCCGACCACGGCGATGCTGACCGCCACGCCGCTGCTCACCGACGGTTGCAGAAACCAGCGCCGCGCCGCCGATTCGCGCGTGGTCAGTGCATAGCTCAGCACCACTGCGACCAGCGTGTTGGTGACCACGGTAAAAAAACTGAAAAACGCCATCAGCCCGCCGAGCAGGCTGGCGCCGATGCTCCAGCGTGAGCCGAGAATCAGGTACAGCTGAATGCTCAAGCCGGCCCAACCGAGCACGGCCGCCACGGCGATACACCGACGCCTTGCGGCAGAACCCGGCGTCGATAAGGCACGCATAGTCAGAGGGGACGCTTGGTGCGCATCAGTTTGACGTACAGGCGCTCGACTTTCTCCCGCGCCCACGGGGTTTTGCGCAGGAAGGTCAGGCTCGACTTGATGCTCGGATCGCTCTTGAAGCAACGAATGTCGATGCGCTCGGCCAGCCCCGCCCACTCGTAGTGTGCGACCAGGGCGTTGAGGATTTGCTCCAGCGTCACGCCGTGCAGCGGGTTGTTGTCGTTGTGTTCGGTCATGCCGGGCCTTTGCGCGAAGAAAGTTTGAAGAAGCCGCGCACCTTAGCCGAGGCCTTCGCCGGGTGGAAGCGCTCCGTTAACTGTAGGCCATCCCGACCACCAACCGTGGGAGCAAAGCTTGCTCGCGAAGACGTTCGCACCGGCAATATCTTCATTGACTGACGCACCGCCCCCCACTGTAGGAGCAGAGCTTGCTCGCGAAGACGTCCGCACCGGCAATATCTTCATTGACTGACACACCGCTTTCGCGAGCAAGCTCTGCTCCTACAGGCGTTCGCACGGATAACATCGTCGTCGACTGACCCACCGCCCCCCACTGTAGGAGCAGAGCTTGCTCGCGAAGGCGTCCGCATCGGCAACATCGTCGTCGACTGACCCACCGCTTTCGCGAGCAAGCTCTGCTCCTACAGGCGTTTGCACCGGCAACATCTTCGTCGACTGACCCACCGCCATCGCGAGCAAGCTCGGCTCCCACAGGCGGTCGCACCGGCAACATCGTCGTCGACTGACCCACCGCCATCGCGAGCAAGCTCTGCTCCTACAGGGTCGATGAATGTCGTGCGACGCGCGGTCGCAGGCGACTGTTACCGAATCCGAAATGATCCATGTCAGGAAAAGCGCTTTCTCTATTTGTAACAGGACATTATCCTTGCGCCCGTCAAGCTGAATCGCTTCTGCTGCCCGCGACATACTGCCGCTTCAGTTCACCCCCCTGAAAAAGATCAAGAACGACTTACCCATGCCTGATTTTCCTACTCTGCGAGACAGCGCTGTCCGCATGCCTGTTGCCCAGCGAAAAGCCCTGAACCTGATCGGCGGCCTCAGCGCCTTCGGCCTCGCCACCTGCGTTCACGCCGCCCCGGCCTTCGACAGCGAGTCGCCGTGGATGCTCGGCGACTGGAACGGCACGCGCACCGAACTCGCGGAAAAAGGCTACGACTTCAAAGTCGATTACACCGGCGAAATGGGCAGCAACCTGCACGGCGGTTATGACCACGACCGCACGGCGCGCTACAGCGACCAGTTCGGCCTCGGCACGCATCTGGACTTGCAGAAGATCCTCGGTTGGGACGATGCCGAATTTCAGCTGACCGTCACCGAACGCAGCGGCAACAACATCAGCAACGACCGGATCAACGATCCACGGGTCGGCGGTTTCACCTCGGCCCAGGAAGTCTGGGGCCGTGGCCAGACCTGGCGCCTGACGCAGATGTGGTATCAGCAGAAATTCTTCGACCAGAAGCTCGACATCAAGGTCGGCCGCTTTGGCGAGGGCGAAGACTTCAACAGCTTCCCCTGCGACTTCCAGAACCTGGCGTTCTGCGGCTCGCAGGTCGGCAACTGGGTCGGCGGCATCTGGTACAACTGGCCGGTCAGCCAATGGGCGATGCGCGTCAAATATCACCTGACGCCAGAGCTGTATGCGCAGGTCGGCGCGTATGAGCAGAACCCGTCGAACCTTGATCGCAACAACGGCTTCAAGCTCAGCGGCAGCGGCACTCAAGGCGCGATCCTGCCGGTCGAGCTGGTGTGGACGCCGAAGTTCAACGGCCTGCCGGGCGAGTACCGCGCCGGTTATTACTACAGCAACGCGAACGCCACCGACGCCTACAAGGATCGCAACGGCCAGCCTGCGGCCCTGAGCGGCGAAGCCTATCGCAGCGCGTCGAGCAAGCACGGCGTGTGGCTGGGCGTGCAGCAGCAGATCACCAGCCGCGCCAGCGACAATTCCCGTGGTTTGAGTGTGTTCGCCAACGGCACGATGCACGACAAGAAGACCAACGCCATCGACAACTATGTCCAGGCCGGCGTCGTCTACAAAGGCTTGTTCGATGCACGCGCCAAGGACGACATCGGTTTTGCCATGGCGCGGGTTCACGTCAACCCGGCCTATCGCAAGAACGCCGAGGCGATCAATCAGGCGCGCGCGGTTTATGACTACGACGACGCGACGTTCGTGCCGCCGCAAGACACCGAATACAGCGCCGAGCTTTATTACGGTGTGCACGTGACCAACTGGCTGACCGTGCGCCCGAACCTGCAATACATCCGCCACCCGGGTGGCGTGGACAAGGTCGATGACGCGCTGATTGGCGGGATCAAGATCACCACTTCGTTCTGAGGCTGCTGCCAACCCGGTAGGAGCGAGGCTTGCCCGCGAAGAGGCCATTACATTCAACGTTGATGTTGACTGACACGCCGCCTTCGCGGGCAAGCCTCGCTCCTACTGGAGACTGCGCAGGTACTCAGTTGTTAACTGAACACTTTTTAACTGAACACTTTTTAACTGAACCATGCCCACGCCGGATCGTCATCTACAGTGAACTTGCGCGGGACTACTTAAAACGTCACGGAGAACCACACTATGAGCACTGATGGTGCTTTGAGTCGAAGCCGCCTGCTACCGAGCCTGCTCGGTATCCTGCTTCTGCTAATGGGCCTGGCCATGCTGGCCGGGGGTATCAAGCTGAGCATGCTCGGCGGCTCGCTGTATTACCTGCTGGCCGGTATCGGCCTGGCGCTGAGCGGCATTTTGCTGATCATGGCTCGCCGTGCGGCACTGGGCCTGTACGCGCTGGTGCTGTTCGCCAGTACCGTTTGGGCATTGTGGGAAGTCGGCCTCGACTGGTGGCAATTGGTGCCGCGTCTGGCGCTGTTGTTTGCCCTGGGCATCGTCATGCTGCTGCCGTGGTTCCGCCGTCCGCTGTTGCGCACCGGCGCTGCGCCGATGGGCACTGGCGCGCTGAGCGTGGCCGTGGTGCTCGCGGGCGCCGCTGCACTGGCCAGCCAGTTCACCAACCCGGGTGAAACCAAAGGTCAACTGGATCGCGACAGCGTTCCGGGCATGACCAACACGGCCCCGGCGATGCCGGACGGTGACTGGAATTCCTACGGTCGCAGCGCGCACGGCGATCGTTATTCGCCACTGGCGCAGATCACCCCGCAGAACGCCCACAAGCTGGTCCCAGCCTGGACGTACCGCACCGGTGACATCCCTGGCCCTAACGATCCGGGCGAAACCACCGCCGAAAACACCCCGCTGAAAGTCAACGGCATGCTCTACGTCTGCACGCCGCACAGCCAGGTGATCGCGCTGGACCCGGACACCGGCAAGGAAATCTGGCGTTTCGATCCGAAGCTCTCCACGCAAAACGCGGCGAACTTCAAGGGTTGGGCACACATGACTTGCCGTGGCGTGTCGTATCACGATGACGCCGTCTACGCTTCCGAGCAGAGCCCGACCGGCACTGCGAGCACCGCGCCAGTCAGCGCCGTGTGCCCACGCCGGATCTTCCTGCCAACCGCCGACACTCGCCTGATCGCACTCGACGCCGACACCGGCAAAATGTGTGAAGACTTCGGCGACAAGGGCCAGGTTGACCTGCGCGCCAACATCGGCAGCTTCGCCGCCGGCGGTTACTACTCCACCTCGCCTCCAGCCGTCACCAAAGACCTGGTAGTGATTGGCGGTCACGTCACCGATAACGTCTCCACCGACGAGCCTAGCGGCGTGATCCGCGCGTTCGACGTGCACACCGGCAAACTGGTGTGGAACTGGGACAGCGGCAACCCGGACGACACCACGCCGATTGCCGAAGGCCAGACCTACACTCGCAACTCGCCGAACATGTGGTCCATGTTCGCCGTCGACGAAAAACTCGGCATGCTCTACCTGCCGATGGGCAACCAGACTCCGGACCAGTTCGGCGGTGCGCGCACCCCTGAATCGGAACTGCATGCCGCCGGCCTGACCGCCCTCGACATCGCTACCGGTCAAGTCAAATGGCACTTCCAGTTCACCCACCATGACCTGTGGGACATGGACGTCGGTGGCCAGCCAACCCTGATGGACCTGAAAACCGCTGACGGCGTCAAGCCAGCGGTACTTGCGTCCACCAAGCAAGGCAGCATCTACGTGCTGGACCGTACCAACGGCCAAGCGATCGTGCCGATCAACGAAGTGCCGGTGCCACAAGGCGCTGTCGAAGGTGATCACACTTCGCCGACCCAACCGAAATCCGACCTCAACCTGATGCCGCCGCCGCTGCAAGAGCGCGACATGTGGGGCGTGACCCCGTTCGACCAACTGATCTGCCGGATCGACTTCAAATCCATGCGCTACGACGGCCCGTTCACGCCGCCATCGCTGCAGGGTTCGATTGTTTATCCAGGCAACTTCGGCGTGTTCGACTGGGGCGGTATCTCGGTTGACCCGGTCCGTCAGATCGCTTTCGTGAACCCGAGCTACATGGCGTTCAAATCGAAAATGATCCCGGCCGCCGAAATCGCCGCGCAAGGCCCGCGTAAAAGCGAAACCGAAGGCGTGCAGCCAAACAAAGGCGCGCCGTACGGCGTAGTCCTCGAAGCCCTGCTCTCGCCAATGGGCCTGCCGTGCCAGGCGCCGGCCTGGGGTTACGTGGCGGCGGTCGACCTGACCACCAGCAAAACCATCTGGAAACACAAAAACGGCACCGTGCGCGACAGCTCGCCGGTTCCAATCCCGCTGAGCATGGGCGTCCCAAGCCTGGGCGGCACGTTCACCACTGCCGGTGGCGTCGCCTTCCTGAGCGGCACCCTCGACCAGTACCTGCGCGCCTACGACGTCAAAAACGGCAAGCAACTGTGGGAAGGCCGCCTGCCAGCAGGCGCCCAAACCACACCGATGACCTACACCGGCAAGGACGGCAAGCAATACGTGCTCGTTGTTGCGGGCGGTCACGGGTCGCTGGGCACCAAGCAGGGTGACTATGTGATGGCGTACAAACTGTCCGAGTAAGGTTTAGCGGCGGTTAATCGAAAGGCGACTCCTGTGAGGGGGTCGCCTTTTTTTATGTGTCACTACCTGCACGATGATTAGTTGGCGTTAGCCAGTTGATAATCGATAGATAGCTGGGCCTCATGGAGTGTCGCAAAGAAACCACTGACACCCCACGCATAAGCAATCTGAAAACGTTGACCGCCATCATATTCGTAAATGGTAAATCCTTTGTACACGGTGGATTTGGGCTCGCTCATATCGAATCTCCTTATCAGATCTGGAAACGACGCTGGGTAAGTCAGCCCCTTAAAGGTTAATGCTCTCGGTAACCCCGTCTACTGTAAGAACTAACAGTTGCTCAAGAATCTAACGAGATAAAATCTGCGCCTTATATTCGAGTTGGCATCGAACGTCTTCCGGATGCAGAGTTGGAACCCGAATCGAGGAACCTTGCTCGCCAAAGCCGAGACCGCCACGCGATGAAAAAGAGATGAAACAACTTCCCCCTACACCACCCGGTAATAACCGAAGGCTCGACCTGAGCATGCTCACCGGCAAAATCACCTTCAATGACCTGTCGCGCCTGACCGACCAGCCCCTGCCCAGTCAGATCGACTCGCTCAAGGAAGACCTGCTGCAAGTCGAATACGGCGAGCATTTGCTGCTGGATGTCGGCTGGTATCCCGAGTTCGATGAAGAGGGAGCCTTTCAGGTGGTGGTGATCGAGGATCGGGATTGGGAAACTCCGTTATGGATTAAACCGGCGCATACCTTGGCAGAACTGTCTGAGCAGATTATTGAAGCTCAGCGTGAGTTGCAGCGCCTGCTCCCGTGATGGAGGCGGCTTACATTCGGAGTGGATGTCGACTGAATTACCGCTTTCGCTTTTGATCTTGAAAATCAAAGTCAAAAGATCGCAGCCTTCGGCAGCTCCTACAGGACGGATCGCGTAAATCGAGGCGGGTGCGATTCGCGCATAAATCTGTCAAAACCCTGAACACACCCCCTGAAATATCCACAGCCATTGAAACCACCCCCCACCTGCCCCATCTAAGACCCATACTCCATTGCGCAGGTGCCCCATGAGCGACCAGCAAGAATTCCCCGAAGACCCCACCGAATTCAGCGAAACAGACCACATCGAACACCACTCCACCGGCAAAGGCCTCGCCCTGCCTGGCCAGAACCTGCCGGACAAGGTTTACATCATCCCGATCCACAATCGCCCGTTCTTCCCGGCCCAAGTGCTGCCGGTGATCGTTAATGAAGAACCGTGGGCGGAAACCCTCGACCTCGTCAGCAAATCCGATCACCACTCCCTGGCCCTGTTCTACATGGACACGCCCCAGGAAGATCCGCGCCATTTCGATACGGGCGCGTTGCCGGAATACGGCACCCTGGTCAAAGTGCACCACGCCAGTCGCGAAAACGGCAAACTGCAATTCGTCGCCCAAGGCCTGACCCGCGTCCGCATCAAAACCTGGCTCAAACACCATCGCCCGCCGTACCTCGTCGAAGTCGAATACCCGCACCAGCCGACCGAGCCGACCGACGAGGTCAAGGCCTACGGCATGGCGCTGATCAACGCGATCAAGGAACTGCTGCCGCTCAACCCGCTGTACAGCGAAGAGCTGAAAAACTACCTCAACCGCTTCAGCCCCAACGATCCGTCGCCGCTGACCGACTTCGCCGCCGCGCTGACCTCCGCCACCGGCAGCGAACTGCAAGAAGTGCTCGACTGCGTGCCGATGCTCAAGCGCATGGAAAAAGTCCTGCCGATGCTGCGCAAGGAAGTCGAAGTCGCGCGCCTGCAGAAAGAAATCTCCGCCGAAGTGAACCGCAAGATCGGCGAGCACCAGCGCGAGTTCTTCCTCAAGGAACAACTCAAAGTCATCCAGCAAGAACTCGGCTTGACCAAGGATGATCGCAGCGCCGACATCGAACAGTTCCAGCAACGCCTAGAAAGCAAGAAACTGCCCGCGCAGGCGCAGAAACGCATCGAAGAGGAAATGAACAAGCTGTCGATCCTCGAGACCGGATCGCCGGAGTATGCGGTCACGCGCAACTACCTCGACTGGGCGACCTCGGTGCCGTGGGGCGTTTACGGCGACGACAAACTCGACCTCAAGCACGCGCGCAAAGTGCTCGACAAACACCACGCCGGCCTCGACGACATCAAGGACCGGATCCTCGAATTCCTCGCGGTCGGTGCTTATAAAGGTGAGATCAGCGGTTCCATCGTGCTGCTGGTCGGCCCGCCAGGCGTGGGCAAGACCAGCGTCGGCAAATCCATCGCCGAATCGCTGGGCCGGCCGTTCTACCGCTTCAGCCTCGGCGGTATGCGCGACGAAGCCGAGATCAAGGGCCATCGCCGCACCTACATCGGCGCGCAGCCGGGCAAACTGGTGCAGGCGTTGAAAGACGTCGAAGTGATGAACCCGGTGATCATGCTCGACGAAATCGACAAGATGGGCCAAAGCTACCAGGGCGACCCGGCCTCTGCGCTGCTGGAAACCCTCGACCCTGAGCAGAACGTCGAATTCCTCGACCACTACCTCGACCTGCGCATGGACCTGTCGAAAGTCCTGTTCATCTGCACCGCCAACACCCTCGATTCGATTCCCGGCCCGTTGCTCGACCGCATGGAAGTGATTCGTCTGTCGGGTTACATCACCGAAGAAAAAATCGCCATCGCCAAGCGTCACCTGTGGCCGAAACAGCTTGAGAAGGCCGGCGTGTCGAAAGGCAGCCTAAGCATCAGCGACAGCGCGTTGAAAGCCTTGATCGACGGTTATGCCCGCGAAGCCGGGGTGCGCCACCTGGAAAAAGAGCTGGGCAAACTGGTGCGCAAAGCCGTGGTCAAGTTGATCGACGAGCCAAAAGCGGTGATCAAGATCGGCCCGAAAGACCTCGAAGCGTCACTCGGCCATCCGGTGTTTCGCAACGAACAAGTGCTGTCCGGCACCGGCGTCATCACCGGGCTGGCGTGGACCAGCATGGGCGGCGCGACGTTGCCGATTGAAGCGACGCGGATTCACACGCTCAACCGTGGCTTCAAACTCACCGGGCAACTGGGCGACGTGATGAAAGAGTCGGCGGAAATCGCCTACAGCTACGTCAGTTCGAACCTGAAGTCGTTTGGCGGTGACCCGAAATTCTTCGACGAAGCCTTCGTCCACTTGCACGTTCCGGAAGGCGCGACCCCGAAAGACGGCCCGAGCGCCGGCGTGACCATGGCCAGCGCCCTGCTCTCGCTCGCACGTAATCAGGCGCCGAAAAAAGGCATCGCCATGACCGGCGAGCTGACGCTGACCGGGCATGTGCTGCCGATTGGCGGGGTGCGCGAAAAAGTCATCGCGGCGCGGCGGCAGAAGATTTTCGAATTGATCCTGCCGGAGCCGAACCGTGGCAGTTTCGAAGAATTGCCGGACTACCTGAAAGAAGGCATCACCGTGCACTTCGCCAAGCGCTTTGCGGACGTGGCGAAGATCTTGTTCTGATCCTGATACGCCCCACAAGAAATGGCCAAATTAAAACTTGGCCATTTTTTATTTCAGTGACGAAATATAGGCACATTTGGTTGAACCTATAGCAAAACGGCCTATTCAACTGTTAGTTCTGACAGTAGACGCTCACCCCACCAAGCCTTCCAATAAGCATCGACTCTTCTTATCAGTGCCAGGCAGAAAAAAAATGAGCAACTTCGCTGTTTCTACCTATCGCGCCACTCAGTTCGCCAACATTACAGGTGAATTCAACGCCAGTTTTCCTCGCAAGGACGACTCCGGAGTAACAAAACGCCGGGCGAATTTTCATACTCAACAAGTAGAGTACGTGTCGGACGGCAAGGAGTTCATGGTAACGGCTATTGCGGAGCGCGGAGGCCGCCACAGCGAGCGGCGAATTTCCTTGCATCTTAGCGGCGACATCACTTCCGGCACCTATTCCTTCAACAAAGACGATACGAGCGGGCCGATCATTCAGTTGGCTTACTCTGAAATGCAAAATATCGGAAACCAGCATTTTCTCGTGCCATTCGAAACAACAGAGGGAACGCTTGAGCTGGAAGTATCGGAGAATTTCGAATACTACACCGCCAGACGCCTGAACTTTACCGCTGCCTCTAGAACAGGACTCAAGCTGGAGGTTGAAGCCGATTTTGAAGTTTGGCTGGCAGTCATTCTCATTGGTTGAGTCATCCTCGCTCTTTGTCTCAACTTCAGCTTTGCTCGACGCTCGTCGTGAATACCTGAATTTCTCACCTGCGGGCGCCAGCTCGCTCCCCCTTAACCACCTATGAGATTGATTGTTCATGGACACGAATATCAACGGCAAAATAAGCTTCAACACGAACCATCGAGTCCCGTTCGAATCAACGGACTTATTCATTCATACGCTGTTTGACCCGCAAGACTACTCGCTGACGTTTTATGTCAACCAAGGACAACCCTACAGCGAGAGGCATGTTTCATTTTCTCTTCTTGGCAACATTGCCAGCGGAACATACCCGCTCCAACAGGGTTCGGCATTCTCCTCCGCCGGTTACACGGAGCATACTTATGACGGGACAAAGCGACGGCCTAATCAATACACCATCACATCAGGTGCCTTGAGGATCAAGGTGACAGGCGCGGGAACACCAAAGCGCACTTATGAAGTTGAAGAGTTCACCATTGTGGCGAAGTCCGGGCTCGGCACCGCCACTCGGGAGTTGAAGGGTAACTTCACGTTTTATATTGAAGGGATGAATTAAGCCGCCCGGAGAGTTATGGCATACCTGCATCACCGCTGTGGCAGAAAACCAAACGCGGCGATGCGGCAATCCGGCTCGCCGCCCATCCCTGACTGACTGTCACACTTTGTCTCATCTTCAGTTATGCTCGCCGTTCGTCGTGAATGCCGGAGCCTCTGACCTTATGTCCCCCACCCGCCTGTTTGTTCCCCTCGCTGCCGCGCTGATGGCAGTCGCTTTGCTGGCCGGTTGCGCCTCGCAGACCAGCCAGAACGTGACCGTGGAAAAACAAAGCGAATGCCCGGCGAAACTGCACAACGGGCAAAACCTGATCGTGATGCTGCCGAGCAACCCGACCACGGGTTATCGCTGGTCGATCCAGGATTCCGCCGGTGGCGTGTTGCGCGCATTGAGCCCCGAGGTCTACAGCAATCCGGAAGACGCCGGCATCGTCGGCAGCGCCGGGGTTTCGACCTGGCGTTTCCAGTCGTTCGCCAGCGGCACCGGCCGTTTGCGCCTGACGTACTCACAACCGTGGGCTCCCGAAGTGCCAGCGGTGCAAACCTTCGACTGCGCCATTTCGGTTAACTGATCGTGGGTTGGCTGATCCTCGCGCTGATGGGCGCGGTGACTTTTCTCTACGGTTTGAGCGTGCACGCCGCGCTGCTTTGCCTGCTGGTCAAGCCATTGCCGGTGCTGGCCCTGCTCGGTTGGCTGCACGACGCGCCGCCCACCGAATATCGGCGCTGGATCAGCCTCGGGTTGATTTTCTCGCTGCTCGGCGACGTGCTGCTGGCATGGCCGGGGGATCTGTTTGTGTTTGGGCTCGGGGCGTTTCTGGTCGCGCATCTGGCGTACCTCAAAGCCTACTTGAGCGATTGCCGGCGCCTGGCACTCCTGCCGCTGATCATCGCCCTCGGCGTCGGTGCGCTGCTGCTCGGCATTCTCATATCGAACGGCCTCGGCCCCTTGCTGGTGCCAGTGATTGTCTACGCCATGGCGATCAGCGCGATGCTCTGGCGCGCCCTCGCCCGGCTCGGCACCGACGTGCCGAAACGCTCTGCGCTGCTGGCGGCGGCGGGCGCGCTGGCGTTCGTCTTCTCCGACAGCGTGATCGGCATCAACCGCTTCGTCACGCCGTTCCAAGCCGCGCCGTACGTCATCATCCTCAGTTACTGGTTGGGCCAGTGGGGCATCGCCGCCTCGGCATTCTCGAAAAGACTGCCACGCGATACCGGCGACATTGGCTGAAACAGCAACCCTCCTGACGACATTTGCAACTGGTATTTCTGACAGTAGCGGCCTTGAAGCCACCACCCTATCCTCCCGGTAATGGCGAATACCGTTATCAGGGAGATGTTCTGTGCAAATCGCTTCAGAAGACCAGGAAAGGGAAGCGGCGGGCCGCTGGCTGATGACGACCAGCACCGGCGAAAGCTTTTCGACGTCCAGATTGATCATCAGTGAAACCAACTGGCTGAAACTCGAGTGCCGCGCCTGGGAAGAACGCCTTCCCGGCGACACCACCGTGTGCAGTGTCCTGCTGAAGAAGGACGGCGCGCAGTTGCCGGCAAACGGCTTTCACCCTTATCCCAATGACTATCTGTTGCTGGGATACGCAGGACTCAGAAACTACACATTCTTTCGGACCCGACCACTGACGGGCTCGGTTTATCTCAACCTGGATCCGCACAGCAACGTGTATTCCGCCACGTTCGATGTCGATTTCGAATTGGACGATGTCGAGGATGCGGCTCCCGAAGTCTTCAAGGTTGAGTGTGCGTTTACCCTGCGAGCCTGTCAGATCTGACAGTACCCATGAACCTTCACGCAGCCTAGTATCCGGCGTGGCACTCAAGCCACACTGATTTCTACAGGGAAGGTACTCATGAATATCTTTAACGAAGCGCCAGTCACACGCAGTGTCTCCGTCAGCGCCGAATTTACTGCCGTCGTTTCCGACCGTGTGCCCTTTTTCAGCCAAGCTGTCCAATTCGACGCCGACCCCAACAGTTCACTGATTTCTTTTATCGCCTGCGCCAACGCCGAAGAAATCTCCGGGGCATCGAAAAAAGGCTTCAGCCTGGTCTTCGACAAAAACATCAAATCCGATACCTACCAGGTCGGCGATGCCAACTTTCCGTTTAATACCGTCGACTACTTCGAGACCGCCGCGCTCCCGGGCCTGATCACCTCGTTGCAGTACAAACCGAAGAGCGGCTCGTTCTCGGTCAAGTCGATCGAGAGCAGCGAGAGCAAACTGCATTACACACTGAGTTACGACTTCAAAGGCGTTAACGCGAGAAACGAAGAATTAAAAATCGTCGGCAAAGCGACCCTGATCGTATTGCTGCGCCCACTGTAAAAATCAGCTGTGAATGGCCAGATCTGGTTTCGGGTTTAGCCATTCCGCCATTTTGACCCTTGCAATACGCTGTCCGCCGCTCTCGCGCCACGAGTACCCCCAATCGACTTTCCCCACGGTTTATCAGACAACCCGCGCATCCCCCGGGCAATTTGGCTAAAATGCCGGCCTTTTCCACCTATGCCGCTGGAACTGCCGTGAGCAAAGAACCCGATCGCCTATTCGCCCAGCCTTTGGCCCAGGTGCCTGACTTCGCCTTCAACGAGGACGTGGTGCGGGTGTTCCCGGACATGATCAAGCGCTCGGTGCCGGGTTACCCGACCATCGTTGAAAACCTCGGCGTGCTCGCCGCGCAATTCGCCCAGCCGAACAGCGTGCTCTACGACCTCGGCTCGTCGCTGGGGGCGGTGACTCAGGCGTTGCGCCGGCATGTGCGCACCGACGGTTGCCGGGTGATCGCTGTGGATAACTCGGCGGCGATGGTCGAGCGCTGCCGCGAATACCTTAATGGTCAGGACTCGATGTTCCAGGAGTTGCTGCCGGTCGAGGTAATCGAAGGTGACATTCTGGCCCTCGACTTTCAGCCGGCCTCGGTAGTGGCGCTGAACTTTACTTTGCAATTCATCGCCCCGGAGCAGCGCACCGCGTTGCTCAGCCGCATCCGCCAATCGCTGTTGCCGGGCGGCGCGCTGATTCTGTCGGAGAAGCTGCGTTTCAATGATCTGGAAGAGCATGCGCTGCTCACCGATTTGCACGTCGCGTTCAAACGCGCCAACGGCTACAGCGAGCTGGAAATCGCCCAGAAACGCAGCGCCATCGAAAACGTCATGAAGCCCGACAGCCTCGAAGAACACCGCGAACGCCTGTTGGCCGCCGGGTTCTCGAAAGTCGTGCCGTGGTTCCAGTGTCTTAACTTTGCCTCGTTGATTGCCTTGCCATGATTGATCTGTCCCCCCTCGCCCGCCGTCTGGCCGGCACGCCGCTGGCCGATTGGGCCAACACGTTGCAGGCGCAACTCGACAAGAAAATGGAAAAGGGTCACGGCGATCTGGAGCGCTGGCAAAGCGCGCTGGACGCGTTGCCGAAGATTCAGCCGAGCGAAGTCGATCTGCTCAACGGTCTGACGCTCGATACCGATTGCGACGATGCCACCCGCGCGCAAATGCGCACGGCGCTGATGGGGCTGTCGCCGTGGCGCAAGGGGCCGTTCGACCTGTTCGGCGTGCACGTCGACACCGAATGGCGCTCGGACTGGAAGTGGTCGCGGGTCGCGCCGCATCTGGACTTGCAGGGCAAACGCATCCTCGATGTCGGCTGCGGCAATGGCTATTACATGTGGCGCATGCTCGGCGCCGGCGCTGACAGCGTGATCGGCGTCGATCCGAACTGGTTGTTCTTCTGCCAGTTTCAGGCGGTTCAGCGTTACCTGTCAGAACCGAATGCCTGGCATCTGCCGTTCCCGTTCGAAGATCTGCCACCGAATATGGAAGGCTTCGATACGGTGTTTTCGATGGGCGTGTTCTATCACCGTCGCTCACCGATCGAGCATTTGCTGGCGCTCAAGGATTGCCTGGTCAAGGGCGGCGAACTGGTGCTGGAGACATTGGTGATTGCCGGCGATCAGCAGCAAGTGCTGGTGCCGGAAGACCGTTATGCGCAGATGCGCAACGTGTGGTTCCTGCCGTCGGTGCCGGCGCTGGAATTGTGGCTGCGCCGCGCCGGATTCAGTGACGTGCGCTGCGTGGATGTGAGCACGACGACGGTCGAGGAACAGCGCGGGACGGAATGGATGAAGTATCAGTCGCTGAGCGATTTTCTTGATCCGGACGATCACAGCAAAACCGTCGAAGGACTGCCGGCGCCGATGCGTGCCGTCATCGTTGCCCGCAAATAAACCCCGATCTCCCAGTCACCAAAAAACCTGTGGGAGTGAGCCTGCTCGCGATAGGGACCTTTCAGCCAACAAAGATGTTGAAGGTTGGTCCGCTATCGCGAGCAGGCTCACTCCCACAGTAATTCGGTGTTTACTCTGCGGGTTTAGCCCTTCGGGCCTTGAAGAATTCGCTCAGCACCGCCCCACACTCTTCTGCCAATACCCCGCCTTCGAACACCACCCGATGATTCAAAAAGCTTTGGGTAAAGAACTGCCCCTGGCTCTGCACGATCCCGGCTTTTGGCTCCAGCGCGCCGTACACCACCCGCGCAATCCGCGAGTGCACGATCAGCCCGGCGCACATGCTGCACGGTTCGAGTGTCACGTAGAGCGTGCTGCCCGGCAGGCGATAGTTGCTGGCAGCGGTGGCGGCGGCGCGGATCGCGACCATTTCGGCGTGGGCGCTGGGGTCGCTGCCGCTGATCGGGCAATTGAAGCCGCGCCCGATGATCTCGCCGTTTTGCACCAACACCGCGCCGACCGGCACTTCGCCGAGGGCCGCTCCTTGAGCGGCGAGCGCCAGGGCTTCGCGCATGAAATCGCGGTCACGGCTGCGGTCGATAATCGCCGCGGGACGAATCTGCCGCATCACGCCACCTCGATGGCGGCCATCAGGCCGGTTTCCATGTGGTCGATCACATGGCAGTGGAACATCCAGACGCCGGGGTTATCCGCCACCAACGCCACTTGCGCGCGCTCGTTTTTGCCCAACAGATAGGTGTCGGTGAAGTACGGAATGACCTTGTGCCGATTCGACGCGATGACTTTGAAACTCATGCCGTGCAGGTGAATCGGGTGCTGGTATTGCGTCATGTTTTTCAATTCGAAAATGTAGCTTTTGCCCTTTTCGAGCTTGGCAATCGGGCGGTCGGCGCAGGTCTTGTCAGTGATGTCCCAAGCCTTGCCGTTGATCTGCCACAGGCTCGGCGGCTTGCCGTTGTCAACGTTGACCGAGACCGAGCCGACCCATTCGAAATTGAAGTTGAGTTTCTCGGCATTCGCCAGGTCCGGCTCGGACACCGGATTGGCCGGCAGCGCCGGTGGCCACTGGGTCGGCGCGTCATTGTTGGCCACCGAACGCAGGGTGCCCAGTCGCACCGGGCCGTTGCGCAACGACAATTCTTCACCGGCCGCCGGGGCCCTGATCGCCAGACAAATGCGCATGCCCGGGCCGAGCCAGTATTCCTTGCCCAGCGGGCGCGGTGTGATCGGGTTGCCGTCCAGCGCGTAGATCTGCGCTTCGACGCCGGGAATGTTCAGACGATAGGTCAGGGTGTTGTCGAGGTTGAGCACGCGCACGCGAGTGATCTGCCCGGCGGGCAAATCGATCACCGGCACCGGCACACCGTTGATGGTCGACAGCCGCCCGGCGGTGCCGCCGCGCGCCGCTTCACGGGGGATGCTGAACGCGACGAACGCGCCCTCTTCATCGACGTGCCAGCTCTTCAGGCTCAGGGTTTTTTCGTACTGGAAACCGGTGGGCTCGCGCTCCTCGACGATCAACGGACCGACGAGGCCGCGCCCGAGTTCTTCGCTGCTGTTGACGTGCGGGTGATACCAATAGCTGCCGGCGTCGGGCACGCGGAATTGGTAGTCGAAGTATTCGCCCGGCAGCACTGGGAGCTGCGAGACGTAGGGCACGCCGTCCATTTCCAGCGGCAGGCGAATGCCGTGCCAGTGGATGGTGGTCGCGACCGGCAGGTGATTGATGAAACGCACCCGCAGCCATTCACCCTGACGCACACGCAACTCGGTGCCCGGCGCCGACGGGCCGAACGCCCAGGCTTGGGTTGTGTGCCCGGCGACCAGTTCGACGTCGAGCGGCGCGGCGATCAGTTCATAGTCGTGGCCGGCCTCTGCGTCGGCCATCTTGCCCAGCCAATAACGCGACGCACCACCGGCCCCCACGCCAACCACCACAAGACCGGCCAGACCACCGAGTATTTGTCGACGGGTAAAGGACATGAACTCAACTACCTCACGTATCAGCGACAGACCTGGGGCCTGCAAAAGGCGAATACGATACACCTGCGGTTGAGAAACAGTAAAATTTAAATCATTTCGCCTCACCTACAGTGGAAGGCAAGTCCATTCTTCCAAAACCACATTCAAGAAGCAGAAACCATGTTACGAAGCCACATACCCGAGCCCAATTCGACTCACACTTGTACCAATTCGCTGGATATAATTTAAAGCATATTCGTATCGTAATTTGGCAACAACCTGGACTTCTCTCGTATCACTTTTTATCTTTAAATCGTCAAGCTCTAATTGAAGCTCTAATAAATTCAGCTTACCGCTTTCTATCACACCGCCACGCTGAGCAATAAATGCACGCCACTCTACTTTTTGAATTGCAGGATTGTTTGAATCTTCTTTTGGAGACTTCAAACCCAAACCTAGTATTTTCCCTTCAAACTCCACATAACAATAAGAGCCACTATTAATGTGTCGATCCGTTAATTCGGCCAAATTGGTCACCGCATGAAGCCTTATCGCAGTGAAGGGTCTTAAGCTCACATCAGCACCACTTTTGAAAGCTATAGTACTTTGACCAGGTTGTAGGTCGCACGCAGGTGTGGCACAAACCCACCAAGTCTCGTCGAGCTTAAAAACGTGTCCACTATCCAGCTGATCGAAACTGATGGAATCAGAAGTTTCAGTTCTCGATGGAAGACAACATATATAACGATTATATTGACTTATTGCAGCTCTCTTATCACTTTCATTATTAAGATCCACCCCATAATGAGTCTTAAAAACAAACCCAGCGGACTCATCAACGTCATAAATCCTCTGACCGAAATTAGCAACGCTATCTTCTACCAAAAAAGAAAGCATTTCGGACTGACGTGAAACGTGATTTTTTAGCTTATGACGCCGTATAATATTGACTTGCTCAACTGGAAGATCGGAAGCTCCGGAATTAAGTATCAAGTCATAAAACTTAGCAAAGGCATGCGTCTGCTTTAAGGATTGATCTTCAATTTCCACTCCCATTTGGCTCACTTCATCTCGGTACTTAGCTGAAAGCAACCGCGATGGTGTAGGTTTCCAGTCGACAATCGCACTCTCAAGCATCGCCAATAAGTTTTCCGGACCCTTTTTAACAAAACAAACGAAACCTCTAGCAGCCCGCAACCACTTGGAATCATCAGAAATTTTCCAAACCAATCCGAGAGGTGGTTTATTTGTAAAATCATTCTGATAACGCTTTTCGAAAGCCCGTATTGCCCAATAAAAAAAGCACCTCTTGTCTTTCAAAGACAACTCTAGCCCGCTACCCCATTCACTAAGCTCAATAAAAGGCGGGGAAGACTTCATATATTTTCCGAGAGCTAAGTTAAAGGCCTTCTCCGACTTTCTTAATTCTAGATACGAGGCCATGTCGACTTTGTCCAATACCGCCCCTCGATCAAAATCTCCAGAATCTTCTTTCTCAGAAATTAAATCTTCCAACTTATCAAGTTGTACCATGCACTCTTCTGAAAAACTTGACGACGCACTATTCATCAGTGAAATCAGGCACTGATGCATAGTCGCTTCGAGATCTTCACTTGTATGAATAACAACTAAATTAAAATGACGATTATCTAAAACTGATGCGAGTATCTTACGAGCCATATCTCCACCAAGCCCAGCCTCCGCACCTTCTAAATTATAGTCCAATATGAGCAAATCTGACTGATGCAGATGACTGGCTAACTCACGAGGAGTTTCATTGCCAGCAGACTCGCTTGTTGGGTGTTCCGAAACACCATCATGAATATCGATGATGAACCCGGGCTTTTGAGTTCGAAACTCATTTATCAACCCATAAACTTCACCGGCAACAGCTGAATTGACCCATGTCTTCTTAGATGACTTAACCTCAATGCCGACGGAGTGTTGGTCACCGGTAACTCTGGAGTTAAAAATCTCTTCCCATGTAGGATACTGATCATCAACAATAAGAACGGAGCGAAGAGGTTTAATAAACGCTTCACGAACCAAATCGTTAAAAGTCATTACTTCAGCCAAAGTCAGCCCCTCTCAAGTTGATTACGAAATTTGCACCGCTCAACGGTTGAAATTTTTTATCCACCGCGTACTCGATCGAATGGCCACCTGCAAGGAGATTAACTCTACAGAGATAAAGACCAATACCCCTACCACCGCTAGTTTTACGTGTAAAAAACATCTTAAATAGACTTTCTTGATCTACCGGATTAATACCGGGACCATTATCAGAAACAATAATTCTTTTATCTTCAACCGAAAGATAAACTTCTGACTCACACGTTTGCGAACTAACCAACCAGTAAACACTATTATTTACCAGATTTACAAAAACCGGATACAAACGGGAAGGCTGTTCATAAATAAAAAAATCGCGAAAAGCTTTTGACGCGTGTATTTTTACTTCTCGATTTCTCATCACAGATCTAAAAAAACCGACAAGATATTCCTCAATTTCCTTGCCTGAAATTTGCCTACGCACACGATTGCCTGAGACTTTCAAAGGAGAAAGAAACTCGAGCTGCTGACTCAGAGCATCAAACCCTTCAATGACTAGGCTTGTGCCTGGTGGTTCTCCGGATTGCCGTATTTGTCGAATCCCCTCTCTTATCATTCGCTCATTAGCACTTAACTCGTGCCCCAAAATTTCCACAGTCACACCAAGTTGAGCAACTTGGTTTAAGCGATTTAGATCATCACGCAATGCAATATTATCGGCAGTGCCTTGTCGAGCAATCAGTTCTATATTGATATTCTCACTCATTAACTCCAGAGCATCTAAGTAAGATTCAAAGGTCCCTGCGTTTTCCGAATCTAACCTCGCATACAGGGACTTCATTTGCTCCAACGCATCATCAAGCCCTAATCGACCCTCACGAACCTGAGTGACTAGAGGCATGGTCTCATGGTGAAAAATTTTATTCCGCTCTTCAAAAAGTTTCGAAACACGACCTCTTTCAGCGTTCTGCATATCATCTATAGACTTTCGCCAAAAGCGCAATCTAGCCTGTAAACGACTCGCATGGCTGTTTAGTTGTTTCTGTGCAATTTCTTCAGGTCTAGCGGGCTTAACCTCTTCAATCGCGGTAGCTCGATTTTGCTCTAAGGTTCGAATACGATCCTGTACCTCAGCATACATAGATCTGAAAGCGCGGTAATCGTCCTCCGCGGCCCCAAGTTTCGCCGGCGCACCAGAAATCCGTAAATCTAATAAACGATTGCTAAGATCACTAATTAACGCTTGCGCATCTTCAAGTCCTCGCTCATCGCTGATTAGCGTCTCGTCAACAACATTCTTTGTTTCATTGAAAAATAGATCCATCAACGGATAGTTCTTCTTCAATCTCGCGCGAAATTTTTTAGCATTGTTTTTCGCAAGCTCTTTACGCTGCTCTTCAGCTTTTTCCCTTTCATTTTGTGCTTGAATATCAGGAAGCAATACTTTCCTCAAGTGAGAACTGCTTCCGAAATACTCGTAGGCGGCGCGTTTAAGAATATTTTTCACGACTTCCCGTAACACCTTTGTTGCACGATTATCGATAAAACCTTCACGCCCGGCTTTATCACGCAGGTTAGGATTTAATTCCCTTGAAATCGCAATCCGACCAAACATACGCCTTGCATTCCAATATTCGCGACCTGCGTTGATACTTCTTTGCTTCTCAATTTCAAAAAAATCGTTTACCTCACGCCCGTACGGTAAAACTCGCAATCCGTTGCGGAAAATTAAAAAACCACTATGTTGCTTAGCAAGTCCGTCGAAACGAGTGAAATCTGCATCTGACAGAGTGGAATTAACACGCATTTGTTCAAAGGTCGCAATATGCAGACTGAAGGGGCCAATGAATGTAGTTGGTCCCTTGGGTATGGCAAGATCTTTTGGCGGATATATTTCGTAATCCGATCCAAGTTTTCTCCATTCGCCAAATGCCTTCACTTGCCCTCGAAAAACTCCTTCCTCATCGATGTTCCCTGATAGAACGTGTTCCATTTCGTCTGTAACGCCGCGATTTAACGACTCTCGCTCGTCCTCGACGATAGGCAGAGAAATATCATTCACCCAAGTTTTAACTTCGTAAGCGAAATCAGGATCAAATGCATTAAACTCACTAGTTCCCACTTCGACATAAGGGTCAGTAAATGCAGAAAGAGTCGCGAAAAATCCTTGCCGAATAATCTTAACATTGGCATCTAGCTGAATTGAGGGTAACTGCGCCCTGAGGTCATAATTTATGTCAGATACAACCAAGGCGGTTCCGTGCTCTTTCTCCCCACTCCAAACAGACCACGGGTGAAAATGTCGTTCTTCGAAGCGCGCATTTATTATAGTTCTTGCGATAAGCTCAGATGGTTTCTCTGCAGTTATGTCGGACTCAATTATGACCTTATCATAAGTTTCCCAAGCCAATTTCAACCGGTCGGCGCGCTTTGCGTCAGCAGTACTACCCCACACATTATCGGTTAGACGATCAAACAACTGCGGAAGCAACTTGAAAAGCTCTGATCTATCAGAAAACTGAGTAACTGGAATTTCTATATCTGACAAAACCAGATACGGATTCTCGAATATCCGCCAGTCGATAAGCGCCGCGACAAAGCCGCTATTTTTTCTTTTACTAACTATTAGAAGTAGAGGACCGATATTTGCTGATGATAAGCGGCCAATACCTTTTTGCCCCTGTTTCGTTCTCCTTGCTAACCCGTCGCGATCATCTTCATCTGAAGTATTTTTATTATATTTTGAGTCTGTACCCACCACAAGCCAACGATTTATGAAGTCCTCATAATTCATCCCGTGCCCGTCATCGAAAATGGCAGCTACTGGCTCTGGATCATCGAAAATGTGAAGCGCTACGTTTCGGGCGTAAGCATCATAAGCGTTTTTCCACAACTCTGAAATAGCAGTTGGGCAGTCAGCTATTTGCTCACGCCCCAAATGATCAACTGTTCTAGCATGAGTCCGAAAGGCAAGTGTCTCAATCATAAGATCTCAACTTCTTCTTTTTGAAATCGCGGATGGTCGTACAATTGCTCTGGTCCGACATCATTATCCATCAAGTTATTCTTGAGATATTGAATCAGATACTTTCCAAGCTCAACTGGAACAGCATTACCAATTTGCCGGCTGGCTGCAGTTATTCCCCCTGCAAAGGTAAAACTATCAGGAAATGTCTGTATTCTAGCTGCTTCACGCAAAGTGATCCCATGGTGTTTTGTCGGATGAACAAATCTACCTTTAGAGGGATTAATACATGCAGTTGTCATAGTTGGGGCGGGGTCAGCGGGATTGATTCGCCCATACACATCTTGATGCCCGTTGTGTTTTTCGTGACATGGCAAAATACGTCCAGAGTCTCGACGACTTCCACCATTGAGCGGCGTTTTGCGAAACGTTTCTAAGAGATCTGGCCCATGATTCATATGAATGTCATTTTCATCAGTTTTCAATGCTGGTCTGAATACATCCTTGCAACCTAGCCAGACTTTCTGATCTCCTACGTCCTTTCCTGGCGCTGCATGCGTAGGTGTTGGAGGCCATTTAAAATCTTCGGCATCTACTGAGTCTCTAATCCCTAAAATGAACACTCGCTTCCTTCTCTGCGGCACACCAAAATCTCTAGCGTCTAAAACAACTGGTTTGAAGACTATATAACCCGCTTTGACGCCTTCTTTATAGAATTTTTCTAGATAATCCTTGTGTCGATCCCAAAGTATGCCCGGGACATTTTCCATAAGAAAAACGCGCGGACGAAACGCTTTCACAAATCGAAAATAAGCAAGAACCAACTGATTCCGTGGATCATTGACACCTGCATCAAGTATACGATGTGTCGAAAATCCTTGACAAGGAGGCCCTCCTAAAAGGAGATCGCACTCAACATCACCAAGATATTTTGAGCGAACGTCCTCAGGTATATAATCCAAGATACTTTCATCTAACACAGTTGCATTTTTTGCAGCATCATATTGAAGCAGATTCGCTTTGTAAGTTTTTACTGCATAAGGGTCATTTTCAATAGCAATAGCGATTGAACAACCGGCTTGTACAGCTGCTAGCGAAAAACCACCGGCTCCCGAAAATAAATCGACAACAATGGGCTTCGGCTCACTATAAATTTTATTCATTCGAATTCTGAGTGCTCAATTGAGGCTACCCTGTCAATAAATCAGCTTGGTAAACTTTTTTTTAATAATCCAGAAACACTGCACATAAATTCGGACCTTCATCCATTCCGTCCAAGAGCCACGCCGTGCCATGAGATTTGGTGGCTCGTTTGGAGTCTATCGCTTGACTCCAATGCGAGATAACCCGAATGGTGGGATTGCATAGCAGTCTCATTTCAAACGCGCGACCGCGGTCAAACCACCCCACGGATTTAAATCAACGCTACGTTCCTACCCAATCGATGTCTTTCATAACATTTGAATAATAGCGAAGGCTTCAGCAGTCTACCCTTTTGAATGCGAGCGTCCAACAGCATCATAAGGATAAAAACAAAGTAAAAAGCCCGCATTTAGCGGGCTTCAGAACGGGTGTCTTTTATCAGAATTGATACACGCGCCGCCAATCACTCCCACTCAATCGTCGCCGGCGGCTTGCTCGACACGTCATAAGTCACGCGGGAGATGCCTTCGATTTCATTGATGATGCGACCGCTGACAGTTTCCAGCAGTTCGTAAGGCAGGTGTGCCCAACGCGCGGTCATGAAGTCGATGGTTTCTACCGCACGCAGGGCCACGACCCAGGCGTAACGACGGCCATCGCCGACCACGCCAACCGATTTCACCGGTTGGAACACTACGAAGGCCTGGCTGACTTTGTGGTACCAGTCGGCTTTGCGCAGTTCTTCGATGAAGATGTGGTCAGCGCGACGCAGCAGGTCGGCGTATTCCTTCTTCACTTCACCGAGGATCCGCACGCCCAGGCCTGGGCCCGGGAACGGGTGACGGTAGACCATGTCGTACGGCAGGCCGAGTTCCAGGCCCAGACGACGGACTTCGTCCTTGAACAGTTCGCGCAGTGGCTCGACCAGTTTCAGGTTCATCTCTTCCGGCAGGCCGCCCACGTTGTGGTGCGACTTGATCACGTGAGCCTTGCCGCTCTTGGCGCCAGCCGACTCGATCACGTCCGGGTAGATGGTGCCTTGGGCGAGGTACTTGATGTTGTCCAGTTTGTTGGACTGGGCATCAAACACGTCGATGAAGGTACGGCCGATGATCTTGCGCTTCTTCTCCGGGTCGCTTTCGCCAGCCAGATTGTTCAGGAACTGATCTTCGGCATTGGCGCGGATCACTTTGACGCCCATGTTCTCGGCGAACATGGCCATCACTTGCTCGCCTTCGTGCAGACGCAGCAGGCCGTTGTCGACGAAGACGCAAGTCAGTTGGTCGCCGATGGCTTTGTGCAGCAGCGCGGCAACTACCGACGAATCGACGCCGCCGGACAGGCCGAGCAAAACGTTGTCGGTGCCGACCTGGGCGCGAACGTTGGCGATCGCATCTTCGGCGATCTTCGACGGCGTCCACAGGGCTTCGCACTCGCAGATGTCGAGGATGAAGCGCGACAGGATGCGGCCGCCCTGCTTGGTGTGGGTCACTTCCGGGTGGAACTGCACGCCGTAGTAGCCGCGAGCGTCGTCGAACATGCCGGCAATCGGGCAGCTAGGGGTGCTGGCGAGGATGTGGAATTCCTGCGGCATCTTGGTGACTTTGTCACCGTGGCTCATCCACACGTCGAGGCCGAACAGGCCGTCGGCGTCGATGTGGTCTTCGATGCCGTCGAGCAGGCGGCTCTTGCCGACTACGTCAACGCGGGCATAACCGAACTCACGCAGCTCGGAGCCTTCGACCTTGCCACCCAGCTGTTCAGCCATGGTTTGCATGCCGTAGCAGATACCGAAAACCGGTACGCCCAAGTCGAACACCGCTTGCGGCGCGCGTGGGCTGTCAGCAACGTGTACCGACTCGGGGCCGCCGGCGAGGATGATCCCCTTCGGTGCGAATTCGCGAATCGCTTCGTCGTCCATGTCGAACGGATGCAGTTCGCAGTACACGCCGATTTCGCGCACGCGGCGGGCAATCAGCTGGGTGTACTGGGAACCGAAATCGAGGATCAGGATGCGGTGAGCGTGAATGTCGAGGGCCATGATTCAGTCTCGTCTAAGTAATTCAGAAACAGTCGTGATTCAGAAACAACTCGGGGCTGAATAAAACAGCCCCGGTTATGTAACGTTTGCTTGAAGCCTCAACCTACGCGGTAGTTTGGCGCTTCTTTGGTGATTTGTACGTCGTGCACGTGGGACTCGGCCATGCCAGCGCCGGTGATCCGCACGAATTCAGGCTTGGTGCGCATTTCTTCGATGTCGGCACTGCCGGTGTAGCCCATCGAGGAACGCAGGCCGCCCATCAGTTGATGGATGATCGCGCTCAGGGTGCCTTTGTAAGGCACGCGGCCTTCGATGCCTTCCGGGACGAGCTTCTCGGCGCCTGCCGAGGAATCCTGGAAGTAACGGTCGGAGGAGCCTTGAGCCTGGGACATGGCGCCCAGCGAACCCATGCCACGATAAGCCTTGTACGAACGACCCTGGAACAGTTCGATCTCGCCCGGCGCTTCTTCAGTACCGGCGAACATCGAGCCCATCATCACGCAGGAAGCACCGGCCACGATGGCCTTGGACAGGTCACCGGAGAAACGGATGCCGCCGTCGGCGATCAACGGCACGCCGGTGCCTTCAAGGGCCGCGGCGACGTTGGCGATGGCGCTGATTTGCGGCACGCCGACACCAGCGACGATGCGCGTGGTGCAGATCGAGCCTGGGCCGATACCGACTTTGACCGCGTCGGCGCCAGCTTCGGCCAGTGCCTTGGCGGCAGCGCCGGTGGCAATGTTGCCGCCGATAACCTGCACGTCAGGGAAATTCTGTTTGACCCAGCGAACGCGGTCGATCACGCCTTTGGAGTGACCGTGTGCGGTGTCGACCACCACCACGTCGACGCCGGCATGGACCAGGGCGGCAACACGATCACCGGTGTCTTTACCGGTGCCGACTGCAGCGCCTACGCGCAGACGACCTTGATCGTCCTTGCTGGCCAGCGGATAAGCCTTGGCTTTTTCGATGTCGTTGACGGTCATCATGCCTTTGAGGGCGAATTTCTCGTCGACGATCAGCACGCGTTCGATGCGGTGTTTGTGCAGCAACTCGCGGACGTCGTTTTTGTCGGCGCCTTCCTTGACCGTGACCAGACGCTCTTTAGGCGTCATCACTTCACGGACGCTGACGTCCATGCGGTTTTCGAAACGCACGTCACGGGAAGTGACGATGCCGACCAGGTCGCCATCGTGCAGTACCGGAACGCCGGAGATGTTGTGCATGCGGGTCAGTTCGAACAGTTCACGCACCGAAGCGTCAGCCTCGATGGTGATCGGGTCCTTGACCACGCCGGCTTCGTAACGCTTGACCTTGCGCACTTCGGCAGCTTGCTGCTCGATGGTCATGTTCTTGTGGATGATGCCGATGCCACCTTCCTGAGCCATGGCGATTGCCAGTCGGGCTTCAGTAACGGTGTCCATTGCGGCAGAAACCAGAGGAATATTCAGCTCGATGCCACGGGTTAGGCGGGTCTTGAGACTGACTTCGTTAGGAAGCACCTCGGAATAACCGGGCACTAGGAGAATGTCGTCGAATGTCAGAGCTTCTTGGCTGATACGCAGCATCGCGGGGGCTCCCGAGCGGGAAAATGGAAGCGCGCCATTATAGTCAGACACCCCCTCGGGTTCAATGTAAAACTCTGCCTATTATCGAAGCAGTGATCGACGGGGTATTTGCGACGAAAATCCTCGTAGGAGCGAGGCTTGCCCGCGAAGGCGTTCTCGCTGGCGCCAAAGCTTCGCGGGCAAGCCTCGCTCCTACGGGTTTGGGTTCGATTACAACTCGACTTTGACCAGGCTCACGGGCTGATCCAGCCAATCGGCGAATTCGTCGATGAAGCTCTGCTTGAACCCCGCCTCCGCCCAGTTGTTGAAGATGAAACCGAGGTTGGAGAAACCGCACTCCTGCAGGAACAGAAATCCGTTGATGTCGTCTTCGTGCCCGCATTCCGGACAGGTGAAGTTGTCGGTGCGGCCGGGCATCCACTCTTCCAGGCTCTCGAACAGCGCTTCGCCGACTTCCTTGCGGCACTCGGCGCAGCCCGCTTCGCCGAGAAAACCCTTGGCCGGGGTATAGATGCAGCGCTTGGTGATGATTTCCAAGCCATTGATCGCCTCACCGAACGGCAACGCTTCCGGGTGCAGGACCACCGCCCGCGCGCCGTCCGCGAGGGCGTAACCCATGCGATTGCCAGTGCGCCCGCAGGTGCTCAATTCTTCCTTGACGATGTTCTTGCGCACCAGCCACCGCACGATCGCCCGGGCGCGGGGTTCGTGCACCGGCAAAGTGGAGATTTTCGGGACGATGATGCTTTGGGAATTCATGCTGCAAGCCTACTGCGTCAAATGGGGAGTTTTGCGGCGTGGCGGGTGGCGCTTTCGCGGGCAAGCCTCGCTCCTACAGGTTTCGCGCAGATCCTTGTAGGAGCGAGGCTTGCCCGCGAAGACGTCAGAACGGTCGGCAGCTTAATCCCTGACACACTGAGGTCAAGTACTCAAATACCGCACGATCAAGGCAATCCCGCTGGCCAGCACCAGCCAGGTCACCAGCCGCACAAACGCTTCGCGGGACAACTTCATCACCAGTCGCCGACCCAGCCACAAACCCAGCGCCATCGCCGGCAACAAACACGCGGCCAGCATCAATAAGGGTAGCTCGGCATACACCCCGGCGACGACGAACAGGCTCAAACGCACCACCGTGCTGCAACTGATCAGCGCACTTTGCGTCGCCCGCGCCGCGTCTTTGGGCAACCGGCTGTTCAGATAGATCGCATATAAAAAGCCGCCACTGCCGAACAACGCGCCGAACATCCCGCCAACCGTGCCCATCGGCAGCGCCCACGCCGCGGACAATTGTGCTGGCCGGGCTTTTACCCACAGGCTGTAAATCGCATAAGCGCTGATGAACAGGCCCATCAACAGCAGCAACACCTCGGAATGCAGGTTCAGCAGAAAGATCACCCCCAGCGTGCAACCCACCGCCATGCAGGGCAGCAGCCGCAGCAGTTCGGGCTTCGACACATCGCGCCGCGACGGCAACAAATTGCCGAATGCCGCGACGAAATCCAGCAACACCAGCAACGGCACGATCTTCGACAGCGGCATGAACAGAATCAGAATCGGCCCCGCCACCAGCGCCGTACCAAATCCGGCGACACCGAAGACGACGTAGGCCAGGACGATGGCCATCCCGATCACAACCCAGTCCACCACGCCGAATGGCCATTGATTCATCAGTTCAAACACATTCACCCCCCTCATCCATGATTCCCGGAGCGAACTCTACCTCTGTAGGAGTGAGCCTGCTCGCGATGGTGTGTCAGTCGACCACAATGTAGCTGATACACCATCGCGAGCAGGCTCACTCCCACAGGGGATCGTGCATTCGGTTGGAGAATGCCTTTAAACTGCGCCCCATGATTAAAGATCCCTTTGCAAGACTCGGCCTGGACCGTGAAGTCCTGACTGTCAGCCAGCTCAACGGCCGCGCGCGGGTGTTGCTGGAAGACGTGTTCAGCAACATCTGGGTCGAAGGCGAAATTTCCAACCTCGCCCGCCCGGCGTCGGGCCACGTGTATTTCACCCTCAAGGACAGCGGCGCCCAAGTGCGTTGCGCGCTGTTTCGGCAGAACGCCGCGCGGGTTCGCCAGGCGCTGAAGGACGGTTTGGCGGTCAAAGTGCGCGGCAAGGTCTCGTTGTTCGAAGGCCGTGGCGACTATCAGTTGATCCTCGATACCGTCGAACCGGCCGGTGATGGCGCCTTGCGCCTGGCCTTCGATGCGCTGAAAGAAAAACTCAGCGCCGAAGGCCTGTTCAGCGCCGAGCGCAAAGTACCGCTGCCGGCGCATCCGCAACGCATCGGCATTATCAGTTCGCCGACCGGAGCGGTGATTCGCGACATCATCAGCGTGTTCCGCCGCCGCGCGCCGCAGGTGCAATTGACGCTGATCCCGACTGCCGTGCAAGGTCGCGAAGCCACCGCGCAAATTGTCCGCGCGCTGAAACTGGCCGATGCGCGAGGTTTCGACGCGCTGATTCTGGCGCGCGGTGGCGGCTCGCTGGAAGACCTCTGGTGCTTCAACGAAGAAGCCGTGGCCCGCGCCGTGGATGCGTGTGTGACGCCAATTGTCAGCGCGGTCGGGCATGAAACCGATGTGTCGATCAGCGACTTCGTGGCTGACGTGCGCGCGCCAACGCCTTCTGCCGCCGCCGAACTGCTGGCCCCGGATTCCAACGATCTGGTGCGCCGCGTCGAAAGCCTGCATCGGCGTTTGGTCATGCGCATCCGCGACCGATTGATGCGTGATCGCCTGCGCCTCGAAGGCATGGCGCGCCGTTTGCGGCATCCCGGCGAACGCCTGCGTCAGCAAGCGCAACGCCTGGACGACCTGGACATGCGCATGCGCCGCGCTTTCGAGCGCAGCCTCAATACTCGGCGCGAACGTTTGATTCGTCTCGAAACCCGTCTCGCCGGGCAACATCCCGGACGGCAACTGGCGATGCTCCGCCAGCGCCTCGACAGCCTCGCCGAACGTTTGCCACGGGCCATGCGCGACGGGCTCAAGGGCCGCCGTCTGCAACTGCACAGTCAGATGCAAACGCTGCACGTGGTCAGCCCGTTGGCGACCCTCGGCCGTGGCTACAGCATTTTGCTCGACGAGCGCGGCCACGCGATTCGCAACGCCGCCCAGACTCATCCCGGCCAGCGCCTCAACGCACGGCTCGGCGAGGGCGAACTGCAAGTGCGCGTCGAAGACAATCACCTGACGCCTGTCACCCTTTCTCTACTGGATTGACCCATGCCGCGTTTTCTCGCTTCACTGTTATTGCTGGGCCCGCTGCTATGCCTGACCGTCAACGCGCACGCCGACAGTTACATCACTCGGCTGCTGAACAAACCGGTGCCGGGCGGCGTTGCCGTGGTGGATCTGGGCGCGGCCGCCCAGGCGCCGAAAGCCACGTATCAGGGCAAACCGGTGCTGGTGGTCAAGGAACAGAACAATTGGCTGGCGATTGTCGGCGTGCCGCTGACGGTTAAACCGGGCACTCAGCAAATCAGCAGCGCTGGCCGCGAGTTGAGTTTTATCGTCGGCAACAAGAAATACCCGGAACAACGCATCACGTTGAAGAACACCCAGCAGGTCAATCCGAACCCGGCGAACCTCAAGCGCATCGAGGGCGAACTGGCCGAGCAGGTTCAGGCGTATCGCAGTTTCAGCCCGAATACCCCAAGCAATCTGCTGTTGGACAAACCGGTCAACGGACCGCTGTCGAGCAAGTTCGGCGTACGCCGCTTCTTCAATGGCGAGGAGCGCAATCCGCACGCGGGCCTCGACTTCGCGGTGCCGGCCGGAACGCCGATCAAGACCCCGGCGGCGGGCAAGGTGATTTTGATTGGTAACTACTTCTTTAATGGCAACACGGTGTTTGTCGACCATGGGCAAGGTTTTATCAGCATGTTTTGCCACATGTCGAAAATTGACGTGAAGGTTGGCCAGCAGATGGCGCGTGGCGGCGTGGTTGGCAAGGTTGGCTCGACGGGCCGCGCGACCGGGCCGCATATGCACTGGAATATCAGCTTGAATGATGCACGGGTGGATCCGGCGATATTTATCGGCGCGTTTCAGCCCTGAACCGACCCGTAGGAGCAAAGCTTGCTCGCGATGGCCGTTACGCGGTCTGAATGCCGCGTCGCGTCATCGTTCATCGCGGGCAAGCCATGCTCCCACAGGAATTGCGCACCAGGAATAGACCGCGCAATCTGATTGATAAATAGCGACCGTAACCAGCACACAATCTCGCAAAACCAACCTTTTCGACTATTCCTCTCAATTTTTTTCGACTGCTTGCCAACCTCAATCCCGGCGGTTAGGGTTGAGGGCATGAAAATCTCTCACACCCTTATTCAGCTTCGCCAGCACCGTAGTCTGTGCCTTGTCAGTGCACGACTATCGGGCTGAATTGCGGTGCCTCGCCTTACACGTTTTCCCAAACACTTTTGATCCACCGGCAGGCCGCCTCTTTTCGGCCCACACCAAAAATAAGGATTTCCCGATGAGCATGCTCAAAGACCCGTCTTCGAAGTACCGCGCGTTCCCGACCATCGATATCCCGGATCGTACTTGGCCGTCGAAGACCATCACCGCCGCGCCGATCTGGTGCAGCTCGGACCTGCGTGACGGCAACCAGTCGCTGATCGAGCCGATGGACGCGGTGAAAAAGCTGCGCTTCTGGAAAACCCTGGTGCAGGTCGGCGTGAAAGAAATCGAAGCGTCGTTCCCGGCGGCTTCGCAAACCGACTTCGACTTCGTGCGTACCCTGATCGAAGACGGCCACATCCCGGACGACACCACCATTCAGGTGCTGACCCAGGGTCGTGAAGATTTGATCGAACGCACTTTCGAATCGTTGCGCGGCGCCAAGAAAGCCATCGTGCACTTGTACAACGCGACCTCCCCGTCCTTCCGCCGCATTGTCTTCAATCAGGACAAGGACGGGATCAAGGCCATCGCGGTCAACGCGGCCAAGCTGTTCGTCAAATACGCCGCGCAGCAACCGGACACCGAGTGGACGTTCGAATACTCGCCAGAAACCTTCAGCGCCACCGAACTCGAGTTCGCCAAGGAAGTGTGCGACGCGGTGATTGAAGTCTGGAACCCGACACCTGAGCACAAGGTGATTCTCAACCTGCCGGCCACCGTCGAATGCGCCACCCCGAACATTTACGCTGACCAGATTGAATGGTTCGGCCGTCACATCAACCGTCGCGACAGCGTGATCATCAGCCTGCACACCCACAACGACCGTGGTACTGGCGTGGCCGCCACCGAGCTGGGCCTGATGGCCGGCGCCGACCGTGTCGAAGGTTGCCTGTTCGGCAACGGCGAGCGCACCGGTAACGTCGATCTGGTCACCGTGGCACTGAACCTCTACACCCAGGGCATCCACCCGGAGCTGGATTTCTCCGACATCGACGGCGTGCGCAAAGTCGTCGAAGAGTGCAACCAGATTCAGGTGCACCCGCGTCACCCTTACGTCGGCGACCTGGTTCACACCGCGTTCTCCGGCTCGCACCAGGACGCTATCCGCAAAGGCTTCTCGCAGCAGAAACCGGACACCTTGTGGGAAGTGCCGTACTTGCCGATCGACCCGGCCGACATTGGCCGCAGCTACGAGGCGGTGATCCGCGTCAACAGCCAGTCGGGCAAGGGCGGGATCGCCTATCTGCTGGAACAGGAATACGGCATCAGCTTGCCGCGCCGCATGCAGATCGAATTCAGCCAAGTGGTGCAGCGTGAGACCGATCGCCTCGGCCTGGAGATGACGGCGCAGCAGATCCACGCGTTGCTGCACAGCGAGTACTTGCAGGCGAATACGCCTTACGCGCTGGTCAGCCATCGCTTGCAGGAAGAGAACGGCAACAGCGCGGTGGAAGTCGAAGTCTCGGGCAAGGGCCAGGGCGAAACCAACCTGCACTGGCGCGGCAAGGGCAACGGCGCACTCGAAGCGCTGGTGGCCGGCCTGCCGATTCCGGTGGAAATCATGGACTACAACGAACACGCAATCGGTGCCGGCACCAACGCCAAGGCTGCGGCCTACATCGAACTGCGGGTTGATGGTCAGCGTGCGGTGCACGGCGTCGGCATCGATGAAAACATCACCACGGCGAGCTTCAAGGCCCTGTTCAGCGCGCTTAACCGCTCGCTGAGCCAACCGGAAGCGAAAGCGGCGTAAGTCTTCGCGGCAATGCAAAAGGCCCCAAGGTGCGAATCCTGGGGCCTTTTTTGTTTGCCTGATGTTTATGCGTAGACCGCAAGTCCGCTATCGCGAGCAAGCTCGCTCGCACATTTGATCAATGTGAACACAAGTTGCATGTACACCCAGATTCACTGTGGGAGCGAGCTTGCTCGCGATAGCGGCAGGTCAGCCAGCGAAGATCTCAGGTGAACTCGAACGTGTCGGCATCAAGATTCGCCGGGAATCGGGTCCGGTACGCTTGCAGGTCGGCAGCATTCAGAACGGCGTGAAACACTCCATCCGCCTCCCCCGCGCTGAGCAAGGTCTCGCCCTGGAAATCCAGCACCTGACTGTCGCCGGTGTAGGCAAAGCCCTTGCCGTCCGTGCCGATCCGGTTCACCGCCGCCACATAACACAAGTTCTCGATTGCCCGCGCCGGCAACAAACGGTTCCAGTGCAAGCGTCGCGCACCCGGCCAGTTCGCCGTGTACAGCAGCAGGTCAGTGTCCTGCGCATCACGGCTCCACACCGGGAAGCGCAGGTCGTAACAAATCAGCGGCCGAACGCGCCAGCCCTTGAGCTCGAACTGCACCTGGCGCTCGCCGGGGGTGTAGTGGTTGTGCTCGCCAGCCATGCGAAACAGATGACGTTTGTCGTAATGCAGCACTTCGCCGTCCGGCCGCGCCCACAACAGGCGGTTGCGGTGACTGCCATCGGCCGCTTGGACGATGATGCTGCCGGTGATCACCGCGTCATACTGCGCCGCTTGAGCCCGCAGCCATTTGCTGGTCGGGCCGTGTTCGGCCTCGGCCAGCGTCTCCGATTCCATCGAGAACCCGGTGGTGAACATCTCCGGAAGGATGATCAGGTCAGCGCCGCGAGCCTGTTCCAGCAACTGGTCGAAATGCTCCAGATTAGCCAGGCGGTCGTGCCAGGCCAGAGTGGTCTGGATCAGCGCGATGTTCAGGTTGGGCAGCGCAGTCAAATCACGCATAGTTTTTCCGCTGCTTCACGCAGGGTCTCCTCGCGTTTGGCGAAGCACAGGCGCACCAGGCGCTGGCCTTCGGGCGGCGTCTGGTAGAACACCGAGATGGGAATGCTGGCCACGCCGTGTTCGCGGGTCATCCACAACGCCATATCGACGTCGTTGAGGTCCGGGCGAATCTGCGAATAATCGACCAGCTGGAAGTAGGTGCCGGCCACGCGATTGAAACTGAAACGCGACGGCGCCAGCAGATCACAGAACAAATCGCGCTTGGCCTGATAGAAACCCGGCAGCTCTTCGACGTGCTCCGGGTGGTCGGCCATAAAGTCGGCCAACGCAAACTGCAGCGGCGTCACGCAGCAAAAACTCACGTATTGGTGAACCTTGCGCAGCTCGCCGGTAAGGGCCGGCGGCGCGACCACGTAACCGGTTTTCCAGCCAGTGACGTGGTAGGTCTTGCCGAACGAACTGATCACGAAAGCCCGCTGATACAGCTCTGGGTGATTGAGCACGCTGACATGCGCCACGCCGTCGAACACCAGGTGTTCGTAGACTTCGTCGCTGATCAGGTAAATGTCGCGATCACGGATCAGTGCCGCCAGTTGATCCAGCTCGGTGCGGCTGATCAGCGCGCCGCTCGGGTTGTGCGGGGTGTTCAGCACGATCATTCGCGTGCGCGGGGTGATCGCGTCGGTGAGCTTCTGGAAATCGATGGAGAAATCGTTCAGCCCCAGTTGCACATGCACGCATCGACCGCCGGCCAGTTCCACCGAGGGTTCGTAGCTGTCGTAGCACGGATCAAAAACGATGACTTCGTCGCCGGGCTGGATAACCGCCTGAATCGCGCAGAAGATCGCCTGGGTGGCGCCGGGGGTGATTGTTACTTCGTGATCGGCATCGACATTGACGCCATAGCTGCGAGCGATTTTCGCCGCCACTTGCTGGCGCAGCACCGGCAGGCCGGTCATCGGCGAATATTGGTTGTGGCCCTTGGCGATGTGCTGGCCGACCGCATCGCACAAGGCTTGCGGGGCATCGAAATCGGGAAAGCCCTGGGACAGGTTGATCGCCCCAGTCTGCGCCGCGAGCTGAGACATCTGCGTGAAGATAGTGATGCCGACATTCGGCAGCTTACTGGTGATCATCGGTAGCCCCTTGCAGGTGAGCCGCAAGTTTCAAGCCGCAAGCGGCAAGAGGTCAAGCAGCAAGACCTCAAGCAGCAAACCCTCAGACGCAAAAAAGGGCCCTGATCAGGGCCCTTTCCGCTGTTACTCGCAGCTTGTTGCTTGCCGCTTGCAACTGCTTTTATCGCTTGTCGCGGCGCTTTTTGTCGGCTTTCTTGTGGTGCGACATCATGCGGCGCTTCTTGTTGACCTGACGGTCGGTGAGCGAGGTCTTGTTACCTTCGTACGGGTTCTCGCCGCCCTTGAACTCGATGCGGATCGGCGTACCGACCAGCTTCAAGACACGACGGTAAGTGTTTTCCAGATAACGCACGTAAGACTTCGGCACCTTCTCGATCTGGTTACCGTGGATCACGATGATCGGCGGGTTGGCACCACCCAAGTGGGCATAACGCAGCTTGATCCGGCGGTTGTTGACCATCGGCGGCGCGTGCTCGCTGACCGCATCTTCGAGGATCGTGGTCAGGCGGTTGGTTGGCCAGCGGGTAACCGCGGACTTGAACGAGTTCTGTACGGAGGCGTAGAGGTTGCCCACGCCCGTGCCGTGCAGCGCCGAGATGAAGTGGATGTCGGCGTAGTCGACGAAGAACAGCCGACGTTGCAGTTCAACCTTGACGAACTCGCGCTCGCTCGGGGTCATGCCGTCCCACTTGTTGATCGCGATCACCAGCGCACGACCCGACTCAATGGCGAAGCCCAGCAGGTTGAGGTCGTGGTCGACCACGCCTTCGCGGGCGTCCATCACGAAGATCACCACGTTGGCGTCTTTGATCGCCTGCAGGGTTTTGACCACGGAGAACTTTTCAACTTCTTCGTGGATCTTGCCGCGCTTGCGCACACCAGCGGTGTCGATCAGTGTGTACTTCTCGTCGTTACGCTCGAACGGGATGTAGATACTGTCGCGGGTAGTGCCGGGCTCGTCATAGACGATAACCCGGTCTTCACCGAGCATGCGGTTGACCAGGGTCGACTTGCCGACGTTCGGCCGGCCGATGATGGCGATCTTGATCCCGTCTTTTTCGCTAGGGCCAGGAATGCGCTTGGCTTCCTCGCCTTCGGCAACGATCTCTTCCTCGCCTTCTTCCAGCTCGTCAGCGTCTTTCGGGAAGTCGCTCAGGGCGATTTCCAGCATCTGCGTGATGCCACGACCATGTGCACCGGCGATCGGGATCGCGTGGCCCATGCCCAACGGGGCGAACTCGGCGCGGGCCATTTCCGGGTCGATGTTGTCGACCTTGTTGGCAACCACGTAGGAACGCTTGTTACGTTTGCGCAAATGCTCGGCGATCATCTGGTCGGCGGCGGTAAAACCGGCCTTGGCATCTACCAGGAACAGAACGACATCGGCTTCTTCAATGGCCAGCAGCGACTGCTCGGCCATTTTTTCGTCCATACCGTGCTCGTCACCGGAGATACCGCCGGTGTCGACCAGAATGTAGGAACGCCCTTGCCACTTGGCCTCACCGTATTGGCGATCACGGGTCAGACCGGACAAGTCGCCGACGATGGCGTCGCGAGTCCTGGTCAGGCGGTTGAACAAGGTGGACTTGCCGACGTTCGGTCGGCCCACCAGGGCGATTACGGGAACCATGCGGCTCTCCACTTCGTTATTTCAGAAAATACAAAAGCCGCTGCGAGGCAGCGGCTGGTGCTCGGGGCAACGCTTGAAAGCGTTGCGAGCCTTGCAGAGCAAGGCCGCTTGGGGGTTAAACCCCAAGCATAGTTGTTACTTGATGGTCAGGGCTTCCAGTTTGCCACTGTTGCCATACACATAAATCGTGTCACCCACCACCAGCGGACGAGCGCGCAGGCCGTCGCTGTCGATGCGTTCGCGGCCGACGAAGCGACCGTCCACCTGGCTCAGCAGGTGCAGGTAGCCTTCCATGTCGCCGACTGCAACGTAGCTGGAGAACACTTCCGGAGCCGACAGTTGACGGCGGGCCAGCGAATCGTTGCTCCACAAGGCTGTGGTGGAACGTTCGTCGACGCCTTCAACGGTGCCCGAAGACAGGCTTACGTAGACGCTGCCAAAACCCTGAGCGACACCGGCGTAGCTGGAAGCATCACGCTGCCACAGCTGACGACCGCTTTGCAGGTCCAGTGCCGCAACGCGACCCTGATAGCTGGCGACGTACAGCGTTTCGCCGGACAACAGCAAACCGCCGTCGATATCGACTACGCGCTCCAGTTCCGAGCGACCTTGCGGGATCGCCACTCGTTGTTCCCACACCGGCACGCCGTTGGAAATATCGAGAGCAACCACTTTACCGGTCGACAGGCCAGCCACCGCGAGGCGGTTGGTGACGATTGGCGCACTGGTGCCGCGCAATGTCAGGACCGCTGGCGTGCTGTCATACAACCAGCGCTGCGTACCGGTCGCCGCGTCCAGGCCGATCAGGCGATCGTCCTGAGTCTGGATTACCACAACGTCGCCGTTGTTGGCCGGCGGTGCGAGGACTTCGCTGGACACGCGAGCGCGCCATTTCTCTTCACCGCTGCTGGAATCCAGCGCGACGATTTCGCCCTTGAGCGTGCCGATCATGACCAGACCGTAACCCACACCCACGGCGCCGGAAACAGGCAGATCAAGATCCTGTTCCCACTTCACGTTGCCGGTGCTGCGATCCATCGCCATGACGACGCCAGTGACGTCGGCCGCGTAGATGGAATCGCCTTCGATTGCCGGAACCAGCATGTTGTAGGTTTCGCCCTGACCGTCACCGATCGAACGACTCCATTGCTTTTGCAGGACCACTTCTTCTTTGAAGTCGACCAGCTCAGCCGGCGGCAATTCTTTTTTGCTGTTGCTGCTGCAACCCGCGGCCAAAATGGCCAGAGCCAGCAATGCTGCATGTTTCCAACGGATCACGTCACGCATCCCCTTTGGCCAGGTCGTCCAGCTTGATTTGGAGGCCGCCGACTGCCGCTTCGTCCGACAGTGCTGCCTTGGCTTTTTGATACGCCGCGTTGGCTTCATCAGTACGACCCAACTGCACCAGCAGGTCGCCCTTGAGTTCTTCGCGAGTGGCCAGGAACGACTTGTCGGCATCGCCTTCAAGCAGTTTCAGGGCCTCTTCGACCTTGTTCTGCGCAGCCAGCACTTGTGCCAGACGCTGACGGGCGATTTCGCCCAGCGCCGGGTTGGCCGGTTTGTCGTGGACCGCTTTCAGCTCGGTAGCGGCGTCATCCAGCTTGCCGCTGTCGACCGCAACTTTGGCCACGAACAGGCTGCCGTATTGCGCGTAGGCAGAACCGCCGTACTCGCTGTTGAGCTTGCCAGCCAGTTCCGAAACCCGCGCCGCATCAGGCTTGCCGTCAGGCGTCAGCGTGGTTTCCAGCAGTTGCTGATAGAGAATCGAGGCGCCTTGCGACTGGTTGCCCTGATATTTGTGCCAGGCCTGCCAGCCGAACACGATGACCAGCGCCAACAGGCCGCCAGTGACCAGGGGCTTGCCGTTGCGTGTCCACCAGTCCTTCAAATCCGCCAGTTGTTCGTCTTCGTTACTCGACACCCCAATACTCCTTAATCGCTAAATCGGCTGTTTGACAGCTTCAACCCTGCACGACGCAGGTGGCCAGGTGTGCAGCGAGCGCATCCCAGGCAATGCTTTGTTGTTCGCCTTGGCCACGCAAGGGTTTGAAACCTACCACTTGCTGGGCCATCTCGTCGTCACCGAGGATCAGCGCAAACAGCGCACCGCTCTTGTCGGCTTTCTTGAACTGGCTTTTGAAACTGCCGGCGCCGGCATTGACTTGCAGGCGCAGGTTGGGCAATTGGTCACGAACGCGTTCACTCAGGGCCAATCCGGCCAGCTCGGCGGCTTCACCGAAGGCGCAGAGGTAGACGTCGACCTGACGGGAGATCTCTTGCGGGATCTGCTCCAGGGTTTCCAGCAACAGCACCAGACGCTCGATGCCCATGGCGAAACCAACGCCCGGGGTCGGCTTGCCGCCCATCTGCTCGACCAGTCCGTCGTAACGACCACCGGCACACACGGTGCCTTGAGCGCCCAACTTGTCGGTCACCCATTCGAAAACGGTCTTGCTGTAGTAATCGAGCCCGCGAACCAGCTTCGGGTTGATCACGAAAGGTACGCCGGCCGCATCGAGGCGTGCCTTGAGGCCCTCGAAATGCACGCGCGATTCGTCGTCGAGGTAGTCGGCCATTTTCGGCGCATCGACCAGAATCGCCTGAGTATCAGCGTTCTTGGTGTCGAGCACGCGCAGAGGATTGGTCTTCAGACGACGCTGGCTGTCTTCGTCGAGCTTGTCCAGGTGCGCGGACAGGAACTCGACCAGCGCTTCGCGATAACGGCCGCGCGACTCGCTGGTGCCCAGGCTGTTGAGTTCAAGCTTGACCGCATCACGGATACCCAGCTCACCCCACAGGCGCCAGGTCAGGATGATCAGTTCGGCGTCAATGTCCGGACCGTCGAGGTTGAACACTTCGACGCCGATCTGGTGAAACTGGCGATAACGGCCTTTCTGCGGACGTTCGTGGCGGAACATCGGGCCGATGTACCAAAGCTTCTGCACTTGGCCGCCGCCGGTGATGCCGTGTTCGAGCACCGCACGCACACAGGCCGCCGTGCCTTCAGGGCGCAGGGTCAGCGAATCGCCGTTGCGGTCGTCGAAGGTGTACATCTCTTTTTCGACGATGTCGGTCACTTCACCGATGGAGCGTTTGAACAGCTCGGTGAACTCGACGATCGGCATGCGGATCTGCTTGTAACCGTAGTTATCCAGCAGACGCGAGACTGTGCCCTCGAAATGACGCCACAGGGGCGTCTGCTCGGGCAGGATGTCGTTCATGCCACGAATGGCTTGCAGAGACTTGCTCACTATAAATCCTTAAATTCGTTCGGCTCTTCAGTCGGCTCAGCCGCGCACGATAACCGCTGCGTCAGCTTCGACCTTCTCGGCCGCTTTCTGGCGGATCAAGCGTTCAAGCTCATCCACCAGATTTTCATTCGTCAGTTTCTGCGACGGCTTGCCGTCGATGTAAATCAGGTTGGGCGTGCCGCCGGTCAAGCCGATATGGGCTTCCTTGGCTTCACCCGGCCCGTTGACCACGCAACCGATAACCGCGACATCCAGCGGCACCAGCAGATCTTCGAGGCGCCCTTCCAGCTCGTTCATGGTTTTGACTACATCGAAGTTCTGCCGCGAGCAGCTCGGGCAGGCGATGAAGTTGATCCCACGGGAACGCAAGTGCAGGGATTTGAGAATGTCGTAGCCGACTTTCACTTCCTCGACCGGGTCAGCCGCCAACGAGATGCGAATAGTATCGCCAATCCCTTCGGCGAGCAGCATACCGAGGCCCACGGCGGATTTCACCGTGCCTGAACGCAAACCACCGGCTTCGGTGATGCCCAAGTGCAGCGGCTGGACGATTTCCTTGGCCAGCAAACGATAGGCGGCGACGGCCATGAACACGTCGGAAGCCTTCACGCTGACTTTGAAGTCCTTGAAATTCAGGCGTTCCAGGTGTTCGACGTGGCGCAGCGCCGATTCCACCAGCGCGGCTGGCGTTGGCTCGCCGTATTTCTTTTGCAGGTCTTTTTCCAGGGAACCGGCGTTGACGCCGATGCGGATCGGAATCCCGCGGTCACGGGCGGCATCGACCACCGCACGCACGCGATCTTCACGCCCGATATTGCCCGGGTTGATGCGCAGGCAGTCAACGCCCAGTTCGGCTACGCGCAAAGCGATCTTGTAGTCGAAATGGATGTCGGCCACCAAGGGCACTTTGACCAGTTGCTTGATCTTGCCGAAAGCCTCGGCAGCGTCCATGTCCGGCACCGAAATGCGCACGATATCGACGCCGGCAGCTTCCAGGCGGTTGATCTGGGCCACGGTGGCGGCCACGTCATTGGTGTCGCTGTTGGTCATGCTCTGCACAGCGATGGGCGCATCGCCGCCAACAGGCACGTTACCGACCCAAATCTTGCGGGATTCGCGACGTTTGATTGGAGATTCGCCGTGCATGACTTATTGACCCAACTTCAGGCGAGCAGTCTCGCCACTGGTGAACGGAGCGACATCAACCACTTGGCCGTTGTAACTGACCTGCGCGCCACGGGCGAAGCCCAGTCGCACAGCAAACGGCGGTTTGCCGCTGACGGAAACGTTTTCGCCTTTGCGCTTGAGACCGCTCAACAGCACTTTGCCGTTGCCATCGGTCACTTGCGTCCAGCAATCAGCAGTGAATTGCAATTGAACCTGACCCTCGCCGGCCACTGGCGCGGCGGCAGGCGCAGGGGGTGCGGCAGGTGTCGTAGCGGCGACCGGAGCGCTCGCTGCCGGCGCAACAGGCGCGGCCGGAGCCGGTGTCGCAGGAACGGCAGCAACCGGAGCAGTCGGTGCTGCGGCCGGCGCCGTCGGTGCAACTGCTGGCGCGGTCGCTTCAGCTTCGGTCGACGATTCGGTTGATGCTTCGGATTGCGGCAGCGCCAGCGCGGTACCGGCCTCGGTCTGACCTTCGACGACGGCCTGATCTTCCGGCTCGTCGAGCGGATGCGATTGCGTGGTGCCGTCAGCGCCTTCGATTTCGACATGCGCCGGGGTGGTGCTGGCGATGTCCTGATTGCGTTGGGAGGTTTGATCCTGCCACCAGAAAAAACCGCCGACGACTACGGCGACCAGCAACAGCAGGCTGACAATGCGCAAAATAGTGTGGGAAACCCGCACCGGCTCTTCGATACGGCCCAGGCTGTGGACGTTGCTGCCTTGGGAGTCGGTGCCGGTGGACTGGTCGAATTGCTGAACCAGAACGGTCTGGTCCATGCCGAGCAATTTGGCGTACGCGCGAATGTAACCGCGAGCGAAGGTATGCCCCGGCAGCTTGTCGAAAGCGCCGGCCTCCAGATTGCTCAGGGAATTGACGGTGAGGTTGAGCTTGAGGGCCACTTCGGCCAGCGACCAGCCATTGCTTTCGCGGGCCTGGCGCAGTGTTTCACCGGGATTAACGCGATTCGCTGCTACAACTTCGGGATGCGCCGCTTTCATCATTGCTCCGACAGGTATTGCTGATATTCCGGCGTACCGGGATAGAGTCGTTTTAATTGCAGGCCAAAACTGGCGGCCTTGTCGCGATCTTCAAACACTTTTGCCAGCCGAACGCCGAGCAATAGACTACGTGCATTTTGTTCGGTGAGCAGGCTAAAACGGTCGTAATAGTCACGCGCGGGCACATAATGCCTGTCTTCGTAAGACAACTCAGCCATTTCCAGCAATGCGCGTGGTTGTTGCCGGTTCAAACGCAGGGCTTTTTCCAGTTGCTGCTGCGCCAGATCACGCTGGCCAAGCCTGGAAGCGGTCATGCCGAGGTTTTCGAAAACCCGCGAACGCTCAGGATACAGGGTATCGGCGGCGGCTTGCTCAAAGCGCTCGTAAGCTTCCTTGTAACGCTTCTCTTCGAAAAGAAAACTGCCGTAGTTGTTGAGGATGCGCGCGTCTTTGGGGCGCGAGGACAGCGCCTTGCGAAAATGCTGATCCGCCAGCTCCGGTTCCATTTCGGCCTGAAACACCAGACCCAGCGCCGCGTTGGCGTCCGGGTCGGAATCATCCAGCTCCAGCGCCTTTTTCAATGGCACTTTCGCCCGTTCAGTCATCCCTTGCTGCAAGTATCCCAGCCCCAGCTGCACGTAGGCGGCACGCGCTTCGTCGCGGCCCTTGCTGGTCTTCATCGGGTTGAAATCGCCCGACAGGACACAACCAGCACACAGGCTGGCCAACAGCACAAGCAGCGCAAAGCGCAGGGACATAGAGATCCTCTCTTAGTTATTGTTCGCTGCGTTTTGCGCCATATCGTTGTCGGCGCTCAATTCACGCACCGCGATATAACGTTCGCTGCGACGGGTGCGATCCAGCACCTGTCCTACCAATTGGCCACACGCGGCATCAATGTCTTCACCACGCGTGGTGCGCACGGTGACGTTGAAGCCGGCATGGTGAAGCTGATCCTGGAAACGGCGAATGGCGTTGTTGCTTGGGCGCTCATAGCCGGAATGCGGGAACGGGTTGAACGGAATCAAATTGATTTTGCACGGAACATTTTTCAGCAGTTCGATCATCTCGACCGCATGCTCAACCTTGTCGTTGATGTCCTTGAGCATGGTGTACTCAATGGTCAACACACGCTTCTCGCCCAAGGTCGCCATGTAGCGCTGGCAAGATTCGAGCAGCATCTTAAGCGGATACTTCTTGTTGATCGGCACCAATTGGTTACGCAATGCGTCATTCGGTGCGTGCAGCGACAACGCCAGGGAGACGTCGATGTGCTTGGCCAGCTCATCGATCATCGGCACCACGCCCGAAGTGGACAGGGTCACGCGGCGCTTGGAAATCCCGTAGCCCAGGTCATCCATCATCAGATGCATGGCGGCCACGACGTTGTCGAAGTTCAGCAGCGGCTCACCCATGCCCATCATCACCACGTTGGTGATGGCACGGTCGGCGGTCGCCGGGATGCTGCCGAACGATTTATTGGCAATCCACACCTGGCCGATGACTTCGGCGGCGGTGAGGTTGCTGTTGAAACCTTGCTTGCCGGTGGAGCAGAAACTGCAATCCAGGGCGCAGCCTGCCTGGGACGAAACGCACAATGTGCCGCGTTTGCCCTGGGGAATGTAAACGGTCTCGACGCAGCTGCCGGACGCCACGCGCACCACCCATTTACGGGTGCCGTCGGTGGAAATGTCCTCGCTGACGACTTCAGGACCGCGAACTTCAGCAATCGCCTTGAGCTTGTCGCGCAAGGCTTTGCTGACGTTCGTCATGGCGTCGAAATCATCGACGCCAAGGTGGTGAATCCATTTCATTACCTGACCGGCACGGAAACGCTTCTCCCCGATTGAGTCGAAGAATTTTTCCATTTCCAGCTGAGTCAGACCCAGCAGGTTAGTTTTTACAGTCGATGTAGTCATGGATTCACCTTCACTCATAAGCCAATGCTTAGCGAGTGGTTACTTCAGTAGCTGCGAAGAAGTACGAGATTTCGCGAGCAGCAGCGGCTTCGGAGTCCGAACCGTGCACAGCGTTGGCGTCGATGGAATCAGCGAAGTCAGCGCGGATGGTGCCGGCAGCAGCTTCTTTAGGGTTGGTAGCGCCCATCAGCTCACGGTTCAGAGCGATAGCGTTTTCGCCTTCCAGAACCTGAACAACAACCGGGCCGGAGATCATGAAAGCAACCAGGTCGCCGAAGAAACCACGAGCGCTGTGCTCAGCGTAGAAGCCTTCAGCTTCAGCTTTGGACAGTTGCTTGAGTTTCGAAGCTACAACGCGCAGGCCAGCTTTTTCGAAACGAGTGGTGATCTCGCCGATGACGTTTTTTGCAACAGCGTCAGGCTTGATGATGGAGAAAGTACGTTGAACAGCCATGGTGTAACTCCAGAAACGGTAATTTGCGAAAAATTAAACCCGCGAATTATACGCGGGTTCTTGGGTATTGCCTAACCTGCGGGACGATCAGTCCAATTCTTTGGCCCAGAGCTCCTGAACCGCTTCCAGCACCTTCTCGCCGACACGGCCAGAGGTGCCATCGAAGTCAGGCAGTTCCAGGATCATCTGCTGCAGACGAACGAACCCTACAGAATACGGATCGACATCGGAGTGGGCCTCGGCCAACTCCTCTGCAATACGTTGAACATCATTCCAACCGTAGCTCATGACAGTCTTACCAGTCAGTGCGGCGCTTCAGCCGCATGGTTAAGCGAATATTTCGGAATTTCAACGGTCAGGTCTTCGGTCCCGACAATCGCCTGACAAGCCAGGCGCGACTGCGCTTCCAGGCCCCACGCACGATCGAGGAAGTCTTCTTCCAGCTCGTCGGCCTCTTCCAGCGAGTCGAAACCCTCGCGAATCAGGCAATGGCACGTGGTGCACGCGCAGACGCCGCCGCAGGCGTTTTCCATTTCGATATGGTGCTCGTGCGCCAGATCAAGAATAGACGTTCCTGGCTCAGCTTCGACAACCATGCCGTCCGGGCAAAACTTCTCGTGTGGCAGAAAAATGACCTGCGGCATCGTTATTCCTCAATCTCATTCAGATTGCGCCCCGCCAGCGCGGCTTTCACCGTCGAGTCCAGGCGGCGCGCAGCAAAGGCATCGGTCACTTGCGACAGACGCTTGGTCTGCTGCTCGATGGCGAAACCATCGGTGCCTTTCATCAATTCGGTCAGTTCCTGCATCTGCATTTCGATGACCATGCGCTCTTCGGCGTCGAGCAGGCTTTCGCCATCGACATCGAGGGCGCCCTGCACGGCTTCGAGCAGACGCTGGGCATCGACTTGCTGCTCGCGCAATACGCGGGCGACTTTGTCGTCGTTGGCGTATTCGAACGAATCCTTGAGCATCTTGGTGATTTCGCCGTCGGTCAGGCCGTAGGACGGCTTGACCTGAATGCTGGCTTCAACACCCGAGCCCAATTCACGCGCCGCGACACTGAGCAGGCCGTCGGCATCGACCTGGAAGGTCACGCGAATCTTCGCTGCACCGGCGACCATTGCTGGAATGCCACGCAATTCGAAGCGTGCGAGGGAGCGGCAGTCGCTGATCAGCTCGCGCTCACCCTGCAGAACGTGAATCGCCATGGCCGACTGGCCATCTTTATAAGTGGTGAAGTCCTGGGCGCGAGCGACGGGGATGGTGGTGTTGCGCGGAATCACCTTCTCCATCAGGCCGCCCATGGTTTCCAACCCGAGGGACAACGGAATCACGTCGAGCAGCAGCAATTCGCCGCCATCGCGCTTGTTGCCCGCCAGCGTATCGGCCTGGATCGCGGCACCGATGGCCACCACTTGATCCGGATCGATTTCAGTCAGCGGCTGGCGACCAAACGCTTCAGCCACCGCATCGCGAACGCGCGGTACACGGGTCGAACCGCCAACCATGACCACCGCGTGCACTTCATCCAGTTCGATACCGGAATCACGCACGGCGCGACGGCAGGCTTTCAGGCTGCGGGCGACCATTGGCTCGATCAGCGCATCAAAGGCTTCGCGAGTCAGTTGGGCTTTCCAGTCACCGTAAGCGACTTCAACGCTGGCGACCGTGGTCAGCGCTTCTTTGGCCGCGCAGGCGGTTTGCAGCAAATGGCGTTGCGCGCCGGGATCGAGATCAGCGGACAAACCGGCGCTCTCGATGATCCAGCCAGCGATGGCGTGATCGAAGTCATCGCCGCCCAGGGCGCTGTCGCCACCGGTGGCCAGCACTTCGAAGACACCGCCGGTGAGGCGCAGAATCGAAATATCGAAGGTGCCGCCGCCCAAGTCGTAAATCGCGACCAGGCCTTCAGCGTGTTGATCCAGACCGTAAGCCACGGCAGCAGCGGTCGGCTCATTAAGCAGACGCAGCACGGTGAGGCCGGCCAGTTTGGCGGCATCCTTGGTGGCTTGGCGCTGAGCGTCGTCGAAATAGGCCGGAACGGTAATTACCGCGCCGACCAGCTCACCACCCAACGTCGCCTCGGCGCGCTGACGCAGCACCTTGAGGATTTCGGCGGAGACTTCGACCGGGCTTTTCGGGCCCTGCACGGTGTCGATGAACGGCATGTGCGATTCGCCGCCGACAAAGCGGTACGGCAGTTGATCGCCCAATTGCTTGACGTCGGACAGACCACGACCCATCAAGCGCTTGACCGACAGCACGGTATTCAGGGGATCGCCGGCGGCAGCCAGTTTGGCGGATTCGCCAACTTCGACGTGATCGGCGTGATAGCGCACCGCCGACGGCAGGATGACCTGCCCGTCGGCGTCGGCCAAAGGTTCGGAAAGACCACTGCGCAATGCAGCGACCAGCGAATTGGTAGTGCCCAAGTCGATCCCCACAGCCAGACGACGCTGGTGCGGTTGAGGACTTTGGCCGGGTTCGGCGATCTGCAGTAGGGCCATCGTGATCAGGACTTATCTGTATATCAGGCGTGCGACCGGAGCGGCACTGGGTTAATCGTCGAGGCGCTCTTCTAACTGGCGCACTTCGTAGGTGAGCTTGTCGAGGAACTGCATGCGCCGCATCAGGCGTTCGGCCTGTTCACGTTGCGCTGCGTCATCCCAACAGGCTGCGAAGCTTTCGTTCAGTTCATCCTGCGCGACCTTCAAGCGGCGCTTGAAAACGACAATGCCGTCCATGTCCGCGCTGTCTTGCAGGTCTTCGAGCTCTTCGCGCCATTGCATCTGCTGCAGAAGAAACTCCGGATCATGCACCGTGACTTCCAGCGGCAACTCGCGACCACCCATGGCGAGCAAGTAGCGCGCGCGTTTCGGAGGGTTTTTGAGCGTCTGGTAAGCCTCGTTGAGGTTCGCGGATTGCTCGAGCGCCAGCCGCTGCTCACGCTCGGAAGCGTCGGCAAAGCGGTCCGGATGAACACCACGCGCCAACTCACGATAGCGCGTAGCCAACTGCTCGAGATCCAGACGGAAGCTCGGCTGCAGTTCAAATAAGGCGAAATGACAAGGAGTACCCACGCGCAGCCTCAGATGTTGAAGCTTTCGCCGCAGCCACATTCACCGCGTACGTTGGGATTGTTGAACTTGAAGCCTTCGTTCAACCCTTCCTTGACGAAATCGAGCTCGGTGCCGTCCAGGTAAGCGAGGCTTTTCGGGTCGATGATCACTTTCTCGCCGTGACTTTCGAACACCTGATCCTCTGCCACTACCTCGTCGACAAACTCCAGCACGTAGGCAAGGCCGGAACAGCCTGTGGTGCGAACACCCAGGCGAATCCCTTCACCTTTGCCGCGCCCGTTGAGGGAGCGTCGCACGTGTTGAGCTGCCGCTTCTGTCATGCTGATAGCCATCGGTGACTCCTTACTCGTCGCCAAATCTTGAAAGTCAGATCAAGCCTTTCTTCTGCTTGTAGTCGCGAACGGCCGCTTTGATAGCGTCTTCAGCGAGTACGGAGCAGTGAATTTTCACTGGCGGCAAGGCCAGTTCCTCGGCCAGCTGAGTGTTCTTGATGGTCTCTGCTTCATCCAGAGTCTTGCCTTTCATCCACTCGGTCGCCAGGGAGCTGGAGGCGATTGCCGAACCGCAGCCGTAGGTCTTGAACTTGGCGTCTTCGATGATGCCTTGCTCGTTGACCTTGATCTGCAGACGCATCACGTCGCCGCACGCCGGAGCGCCGACCATGCCAGTGCCGACATCCGGGTCTTCCGCGTTCATCTTGCCGACGTTGCGCGGGTTCTCGTAGTGGTCGATGACCTTTTCGCTGTAAGCCATGATTCTTAATCCTCACTCATCAGAGAGTCGCTCTTGAGCCTTGAAAACCTGAGTTCACAAGGCCGGTTTGCGGCGACTTGAAATCAGTGTGCCGCCCACTCGATTTTCGAAATGTCGACACCGTCTTTGTACATGTCCCACAGCGGCGACAAGGTGCGCAGCTTGGTAACGGCCTCGCAGACTTTCTGCGCGGCGTAATCGATTTCTTCTTCGGTGGTGAAACGGCCGAAGGTGAAGCGGATCGAGCTGTGCGCCAGTTCGTCGTTGCGGCCCAGGGCGCGCAGTACGTACGAAGGCTCAAGAGACGCCGAGGTGCAGGCCGAACCGGACGAAACCGCCAGATCCTTGAGCGCCATGATCAGCGACTCGCCTTCGACGTAGTTGAAGCTCAGGTTCAGGTTGTGCGGTACGCGGGCGGTCATGCTGCCGTTGATGTACAGCTCTTCGAGGTCTTCGACCTGTTTGAAGAAGCGGTCGCTCAAGGCTTTGATACGCACGTTTTCGGCAGCCATGTCTTCCTTGGCTACACGGAAGGCTTCACCCATGCCGACGATCTGGTGAGTTGCCAGAGTACCGGAACGCATGCCACGTTCGTGACCGCCGCCGTGCATGCCCGCTTCGATGCGAACACGCGGCTTGCGGCTGACGTACAGCGCGCCGATGCCTTTAGGGCCGTAGGTTTTGTGTGCGGAGAACGACATCAGGTCGACTTTCAGCTTCGACAGGTCGATTTCGACTTTGCCGGTGGACTGAGCAGCGTCGACGTGAAACAGAATGCCCTTGGAACGGGTCAGTTCGCCGATCGCTTCGATGTCGTTGATGGTGCCGATTTCGTTGTTCACGTGCATGACCGACACCAGGATAGTGTCTTCACGCAGTGCGGCTTCGATCATGGCTGGAGTGACCAGGCCATCGGTCTGAGGCTCGAGGTAGGTCACTTCGAAACCTTCACGCTCCAGTTGGCGCATGGTGTCGAGGACAGCCTTATGCTCAATCTTGGTGGTGATCAGGTGTTTGCCCTTGGTCGCATAGAAATGCGCCGCACCCTTGATTGCCAGGTTGTCGGACTCGGTGGCACCGGAGGTCCAGACGATTTCACGCGGATCGGCGTTGACCAGGTCGGCGACCTGACGACGAGCGTTTTCGACCGACTCTTCAGCTTTCCAGCCGAATACGTGGGAACGGGACGCCGGGTTACCGAAGTTTCCGTCGACCAGCAGGCATTCACTCATCTTTTGCGCGACGCGCGGATCAACCGGTGTTGTCGCAGAGTAATCAAGGTAAATCGGCAATTTCATGGACTATCTCCTAAATCAGGCTGGCTGGCGTGCCGCTAGCTCTTTGGCTGTCATTCGACGGCGGACGCTTCAATCTTGTCCAGGCGTGGCGCCTTGCCATTGCAACGGCGCTGGTCCTGACGCTGGGCTACTTCTTGCACCTCACGGCGAGTCACAAGGTCAGCCAAGCTGATACCACTCAGAAATTCGTGAATCTGCAGGCTCAGATCACACCACAAGTGGTGGGTCAGACAGGTGTCGCCGGAATGGCAATCGCCCTGCCCCTGACATTTGGTCGCATCGACCGATTCGTTTACTGCATCGATCACCTGGGCGACCTGGATGCCCTGCATCTCGCGGGACAGCTGGTAGCCGCCGCCGGGGCCACGAACGCTGGAAACCAGATTGCTGCGGCGCAATTTGGCGAAAAGCTGTTCGAGGTAGGACAGGGAGATGCCTTGGCGCTCGGAGATATCGGCCAGGGACACCGGCCCGTGCTGCGCGTGCAACGCCAGATCAAGCATGGCGGTCACGGCGTATCGGCCTTTTGTAGTCAGTCTCATGGACAATTACCACGGAGTTCGGAATGGGGGCGAGTATGCAATTCCCGAGTATTTAAGTCAACTATAAGACCTAGTACTTTAGTCAGGTTTACCCGCAAAAGAGCGCGCGCATCATAGCAAAGGCTGGCTGTGGACAGCCAGTAGAACCGAGTCATCGTTCATCGCGAGCAAGCTCGCTCCCACAGGGTCTCGGTTGAAACACCGATCGGGTGAACACCGAAAATTCCCGTAGGAGCGAGCTTGCCCGCGAACGGAACAACTCGGTCTCAGCTGGCCTGGCTCTGATCCTTGCCCTTGACGCAGTCGAAGTCTTCTTCGCGCAATTCAGGCAGGTCCTTCGCGCAGTAATTGCTGCCCAGGTCCTTCAACGCCCCGCACATCCCTTCCAGGCGCCCGTCGACCGCCTGCAAATGATCCAGCAACTGGCCAATCGCGCGAGCCACCGGGTCGGGCATGTCTTCGCCGACGCCATAGGCATCAAACCCGATCTTCTCGGCCATGGCTTTGCGCTTGGCGTCCTGCTCATCATCGGACTTGACGATGATCCGCCCCGGAATCCCGACGACTGTCGCGCCCGGCGGAACAGCCTTGGTCACCACCGCGTTGGAGCCGACCTTGGCCCCGGCGCCGACAGTGAACGGGCCGAGCACCTTAGCGCCCGCGCCCACCACAACGCCGTCTTCCAGCGTCGGGTGGCGCTTGCCTTTGTTCCAACTGGTGCCGCCCAGCGTCACGCCTTGATACAGAGTGACGTCATTGCCGATTTCAGCAGTTTCGCCGATGACGATACCCATGCCGTGATCGATAAAGAAGCGCCGACCAACCTTGGCGCCGGGGTGAATCTCGATCCCGGTCAACCACCGACCGAAGTTCGACACCAGCCGCGCCAGCCACTTCCAGCCGAAGCCCCACAGGGCGGCCGACAAGCGATGAATCCAGATGGCGTGCAGGCCGGGGTAGCAAGTCAGGACTTCAAAAGCGTTACGCGCTGCCGGATCACGGTGGAAAACACTTTGGATATCTTCACGCAAACGCTCGAACATTTTTAATCCTTCCGCTTAAGAAGCTCACCACGGGCCGCTTTCTGGGTTTCCGTGAGAATGCCACGCAATATATTCATTTCCGCCCGGCTGACCGAGCTTCGTCCGTACAACCGACGCAGGCGCGCCATCAAGTGTCGCGGTTTTTCCGGGTCGAGGAATTCGATGGCCACCAGTGTTTGCTCCAGGTGCTCATAGAAGCGCTCCAGCTCATCCATGGTCGCCAGCTCAGCGCTTTTGACGGAGGCCACTTCTTCCTTCTCGACCTTGCTCGGCTGACCTTGGGCCGCGAGCCAGGACATGCGCACTTCATAACTCAACACCTGCACCGCCGCCCCAAGGTTCAGCGAGCTGAACTCAGGGTCTGATGGGATGTGCACGTGATAATGACATCGCTGCAGCTCTTCATTGGTCAGGCCGGAGTCTTCACGACCGAACACCAGAGCGATCTCTGCGCCACCCGCCGCCTCCTCGACGACTTTCGTACCGCACTCGCGCGGATCGAGCAGCGGCCACGGAATACGCCGGTCGCGGGCGCTGGTGCCGAGCACCAGATTGCAGCCGACCAAGGCATCTTCGAGGGTGGCGACGACTTGCGCGTTTTCAAGGATGTCGCCGGCACCGGAGGCGCGGGCGTCGGCCTCGTGGTGCGGGAACAACCGCGGCTCGACCAGCACCAGCCGCGACAGGCCCATGTTCTTCATGGCACGCGCAGCCCCGCCGATGTTGCCGGGATGGCTGGTATTGACCAGGACGACACGAATGTTATGCAGCACGGGCAGCGCTCTCGAACACAATAAAGGGGAGCCGAATCTTACAGCTCAACCTACCGTTAAGCTATGAAAGCGAACACCGACCTTCTCCTGAACAAACTTTCTGATAGAATGCCCGGCTTTCTTTAACAACCTTAGGTGACACATCCATGCAGCCCATGCTGAATATCGCGCTGCGCGCCGCCCGCAGCGCCAGTGAATTGATCTTCCGCTCCATCGAGCGCCTGGATACCATCAAGGTCGACGAAAAAGACGCCAAGGATTACGTATCCGAGGTGGACCGCGCCGCTGAACAGAAAATCATCGACGCGCTGCGCAAGGCTTACCCGAACCACTCGATCCTCGGTGAAGAAACCGGCATGCACGCCGGCAACGGCATCGAAGGCGAAGAGTACCTGTGGATCATCGATCCGCTGGACGGCACCACCAACTTCCTGCGCGGCATTCCACACTTTGCTGTCAGCATCGCCTGCAAATACCGCGGTCGCCTGGAACACGCAGTGGTTCTGGACCCGGTTCGCCAGGAAGAATTCACCGCCAGCCGTGGTCGCGGCGCTCAACTGAACGGTCGTCGTCTGCGCGTCAGCGGTCGCACCAGCCTCGACGGCGCTCTGCTCGGCACCGGTTTCCCGTTCCGTGACGACCAGATGGACAACCTCGACAACTATCTGGGCATGTTCCGCGCTCTGGTTGGCCAGACCGCCGGCATCCGCCGTGCTGGCTCGGCTAGCCTGGACTTGGCTTACGTGGCTGCCGGCCGTTTCGACGCGTTCTGGGAGTCGGGCCTGTCCGAGTGGGACATGGCTGCAGGCGCCCTGCTGATCCAGGAAGCTGGTGGCTTGGTGAGCGACTTCACCGGTGGTCACGACTTCCTTGAAAAAGGTCACGTTGTTGCCGGTAATACCAAATGCTTCAAAGCAGTGCTGACGGCGATCCAGCCGCACCTGCCGGCTTCGCTGAAACGCTAAGCGAACAGCCCCAAAAAAAAGCACCTTTCGGGGTGCTTTTTTTATGCCTGGGATTTGCTCTTGGCAGCACCAAAGATCCTTGTGGGAGCGAGCTTGCTCGCGATGGCGGCCTGAAATCCACCGTTGATGTTGACTGACAAACCGTCATCGCGAGCAAGCTCGCTCCCACAGGATTTTGTGTCGACTTCGAACCCGCATTGCGGGCACAAAAAAGCACCCTTTCGGGTGCTTCTTGTTAGCGCTCGCAATCAGCCGATCAGTTTGCCGGCTCGTTCTGCGACAGGACCAGTTTGCCTTCCTTATCCACCGGAATCTGGTTACCCGGGTCGCGATCCATGCGCACTTTGCCTTCCTTGCCATCCAGCGAATAACGCACGTCGTAACCTACTACCTTGTCGCTGATGTCATTCACGGTGTTACACCGGGTCTGCGTCGTGGTGTAGGTGTCGCGATTCTGCATGCCTTCCTGAACCTTGTTGCCCGCGTAACCACCGCCGACTGCACCGGCCACGGTCGCAATCTTCTTGCCCGTGCCGCCGCCGACCTGGTTACCGAGCAGGCCGCCCGCCACGGCACCAATGGCCGTACCGAGAATCTGGTGTTGATCCTTGACCGGCGCTTGCCGCGTCACTGCAACATCCTTGCACACTTCACGTGGAGTCTTGATCTGTGTTTTAACCGGTTCAACGGCCAATACTTGCGCATACTCAGGGCCGCTTTTAACCAGGCTGTAGGTGGCAACAGCGCCCCCGGCAGTCACACCGACAGCACCCAATACCGCACCAACCAGCAACGACTTGTTCACATGAACCTCCTGACCATCACATGCGGGTCAATGCCCGCGCTTCTCCCAGCCTTGGAGCATAAAAAAAGGCGCGAGTTCAATACTCGCGCCTTTTCGGCCGACAGCTGGAGCGACGATTGCCGTTATGGGCGGTCGTCGACTTCCTTATCGGTCGCTGCAGGAGGAATCAGATCCTCGCTGCTCAGGTTCAGCCAGATCAGCACCACGTTGGCGATGTAGATCGACGAGTAAGTACCCGCCAATACACCGATAAACAGGGCGATGGAGAAGCCGAACAAGTTATCGCCACCGAAGAACAACAGCGCCGCAATCGCCAGCAAGGTGGAGATCGAAGTGGCCATGGTCCGCAGCAGGGTTTGCGTGGTCGAAATGTTGATGTTGTCGATCAGGCTGGCCTTGCGCAGTACACGGAAGTTCTCACGAACCCGGTCGAATACCACAATAGTGTCGTTCAGCGAGTAACCGATGATCGCCAATACCGCTGCCAGCACTGTCAGATCGAAAGTGATCTGGAAGAACGACAGGATACCGATGGTCACGATCACGTCGTGGATCAGCGAAACAATCGCGCCGACCGCGAACTTCCACTGAAAGCGGAAAGCCAGGTAGATCAGGATCCCGCCGAGCGCCATCAGCATGCCGAGGCCGCCCTGGTCGCGCAGTTCTTCACCGACCTGCGGGCCAACGAACTCGACGCGCTTGACCGTTGCCGGGTTATCGCCGCCAACCTTCAGCAGCGCTTCGGCGACCTGGTGACCCAGTTGCGGGTCTTCGCCAGGCATACGCACCAGCAAGTCGGTAGTTGCACCGAAACTCTGCACGATGGCTTCGTGGTAACCCGACTCAGTCAGCTGGGTACGCACCTTGGTCACATCGGCCGGACGCTCGTAGGTCAGCTCGATGAGCGTACCGCCGGTGAAGTCCAGGCCCCAGTTCATGCCCTTGGTGGCGACACTGAACAACGCCAGTACGGTAAGAAACAATGTGACGCCGAACGCGAAGTTGCGAACGCCCATGAAGTTGATTGTACGTAACATGGCAGCCCCTTAAATCCACAACTTCTTGAAGTCACGACCGCCGAAGATCAGGTTGACCATCGCGCGGGTCACCATGATGGCCGTGAACATCGAGGTAAAGATCCCGAGGGACATGGTCACTGCGAAACCTTTGACCGGGCCGGTGCCCATCGCAAAGAGAATCCCGCCGACCAGCAACGTGGTCAGGTTGGCGTCGAGAATCGCGGTGAATGCCCGGCCGAAGCCTTCGTTGATTGCACGCTGGATGGTCATGCCCGCCGCAATCTCTTCACGAATCCGCGAGAAGATCAGAACGTTGGCGTCGACCGCCATGCCCATCGTCAAGACGATACCGGCGATACCCGGCAGGGTCAGCGTTGCACCCAGCAGCGACATCAGCGCCAGCAACAGCACCATGTTCACGCCCAGCGCGACCGTAGCGATGATGCCGAAGAAACGGTAGATGGCGATGATGAACAGCGAGACAAACAGCATGCCCCACAGCGAAGCATCGATACCTTTGGTGATGTTGTCAGCACCCAGGCTCGGGCCAATGGTGCGCTCTTCAGCGAAGTACATCGGCGCAGCCAGACCACCGGCACGCAGCAACAGCGCCAGTTCGGACGATTCGCCCTGACCGTTGAGGCCAGTGATGCGGAACTGTGCACCCAGCGGCGACTGAATGGTCGCGAGGCTGATGATGCGCTTCTCTTCCTTGAACGTCTGAACCGGTACGTCTTTCTCGACACCGTTGACCATTTGCTTGGTGTAGGTGGTGATCGGACGTTGTTCGATGAAGATTACCGCCATGCTGCGACCGACGTTGCTGCGAGTCGCACGACTCATCAGCTCGCCACCGTGGCCATCCAGACGGATGTTCACTTCAGGCGTACCGTGTTCGCCGAAACCAGCCTTGGCGTCAGTGACCTGGTCGCCAGTGATGATCAAGCCACGCTCGATCTGCGCTGGAGGACGATTGCCCTCGCGGAATTCGAAGCTTTCGGAAGTGGCTTTCGAAGCACCCGGCTCTGCAGCCAGACGGAATTCGAGGTTGGCCGTCTTGCCGAGAATACGCTTGGCTTCTGCGGTGTCTTGCACGCCCGGCAGCTCAACCACAATGCGGTTGGCGCCCTGACGCTGAACGATCGGCTCGGCAACACCCAGCTCGTTGACGCGGTTACGTACCGTGGTCAAGTTCTGCTTGATGGAGTATTCACGGATTTCCGCCAGCTTGGCCGGGGTCATCGCCAGACGCAGTACCGGTTGGCCATTGAGGTCGGCCGGAACAATGTCGAAATCGTTGAAGTTCTTGCGGACCAGCGCACGGGCCTGTTCGCGGGCAGCTTCATCGGTGAAGCCCAGCTGAATGGCACCGTTGAGTTGCGGCAGGCTGCGATAGCGCAGTTTCTCTTTACGCAACAGGCTTTTCACATCGCCTTCGTACACTTTCAGACGTGCGTCGAGGGCTTTGTCCATGTCCACTTCCAGCAGGAAGTGCACACCACCGGACAAGTCCAGACCCAGCTTCATCGGGTGCGCGCCAAGGCTGCGCAGCCATTGCGGGGTGGTTTGTGCCAGGTTCAGTGCAACGACGTAGTCATCACCCAACGCCTTGCGCACGACGTCTTTGGCCGGCAATTGATCTTCAGCCTTGACCAGGCGAATCAGACCGCCCTTGCCGCCCGCCGTCAGCGAAGTCGCCTTGACGTCGATCCCGGACTCTTTGAGCGCAACGCTCACACGGTCCAGATCAGCCTGATTGACTTGCAGCGCAGTGCTTGCACCGCTGACCTGAATGGCCGGGTCATCAGGGTATAAATTGGGAGCGGAATAAATCAGACCGACCGCCAGCACCGCCAGGATCAGAATGTATTTCCACAGAGGGTATTTGTTCAGCATCACGCCGCCCGCTTATGACGCGGGGCGCCTTGCGCGCCCCGTCGATTGAGTAGAAGTTGAAACTTAGATCGCTTTGAGCGTGCCTTTTGGCAGCGTGGCGGCGATGGCGCCTTTCTGGAACTTCATTTCGACAGTGTCGGAAACTTCCAGAACCACGAAATCGTCTGCCACTTTAGTGATCTTGCCGGCGATACCACCGGTGGTCACAACTTCGTCGCCTTTTTGCAGGCTGCCGAGCAGGTTTTTCTGTTCTTTGGCGCGCTTGGCCTGTGGACGCCAGATCATCAGGTAGAAGATGACCAGAAAGCCAACCAGGAAAATCCACTCAAAGCCGCCGCCCATAGGGCCTGCAGCTGCCGGTGCAGCAGCGTCGGCCATGGCATTAGAGATAAAAAAGCTCATTTAGCACTCCAGTTGCAAATGTTGAATCTTGGGGTCAGAAAACTCAGTCCAAAGGCGGAACAGGTAGCCCGCGTTTGGCGTAGAAGGCATCGACAAAGGCGGCCAATGTACCCTGTTGAATAGCCTCGCGCAAACCAGCCATAAGCACCTGGTAATGGCGCAAATTGTGGATGGTATTCAACATGCTACCCAGCATTTCGCCGCACTTGTCCAGATGGTGCAGATAAGCACGGGAGAAGTTCTGGCAGGTGTAGCAATCGCAGGTCGGATCCAGCGGCGAATCATCATGGCGATGGAACGCGTTACGGATCTTCAGCACGCCTGTATCAATGAACAGATGCCCATTGCGGGCATTACGGGTTGGCATCACGCAATCGAACATGTCCACACCGCGGCGCACACCCTCAACCAGATCTTCCGGTTTGCCAACGCCCATAAGGTAACGAGGTTTGTCAGCCGGCATCTGGCCCGGCAGGTAATCCAGCACCTTGATCATTTCGTGCTTCGGTTCGCCCACCGACAGACCGCCAATGGCCAAGCCATCAAAGCCGATCTTGTCGAGGCCTTCGAGCGAACGCATGCGCAGATCCTGGTGCATGCCGCCCTGAACGATGCCGAACAGCGCCGCCGTGTTGTCGCCATGCGCGTTTTTCGAACGCTGGGCCCAGCGCAACGACAGTTCCATGGAGATCCGCGCGACGTCTTCGTCAGCCGGGTACGGCGTGCATTCGTCGAAAATCATCACGATGTCAGAGCCGAGATCGCGCTGAACCTGCATCGATTCTTCCGGCCCCATGAACACTTTGGCGCCGTCGACCGGAGAGGCGAAGGTCACGCCCTCCTCCTTGATCTTGCGCATCGCGCCGAGGCTGAACACCTGGAAGCCGCCGGAGTCGGTCAGAATCGGGCCTTTCCACTGCATGAAATCGTGCAGGTCGCCGTGCTTCTTGATCACTTCGGTGCCAGGACGCAGCCACAAGTGGAAGGTGTTGCCCAGAATGATTTCCGCGCCAGTGGCGGTGATATCCCGCGGCAACATGCCCTTGACCGTGCCGTACGTGCCCACCGGCATGAAAGCCGGGGTCTCGACGGTACCGCGCGGGAAGGTCAAACGACCGCGACGAGCCTTGCCGTCGGTAGCAAGTAACTCAAACGACATACGACTTTGGCGACTCATTCTGTTTCCTCGGAGCCCGATTCTTTAGGGGCAGTCGGCGCGGGATTACGCGTGATGAACATCGCATCACCGTAGCTGAAAAAGCGGTAACCGTGCTCCACCGCCGCTTTGTAGGCGGCCATGGTTTCGGGATAACCGGCGAACGCCGAAACCAGCATCAACAATGTGGATTCGGGTAAATGGAAGTTGGTGACCAAGGCATCGACTACATGAAACGGTCGGCCCGGGAAGATAAAGATGTCGGTGTCGCCACTGAACGGCTTGAGCACGCCATCGCGCGCGGCACTTTCCAGCGAACGCACGCTGGTGGTCCCCACCGCCACCACACGACCACCGCGCGCGCGGCACGCAGCAACCGCGTCGACCACGTCCTGGCCGACTTCCAGCCATTCCGTGTGCATGTGGTGGTCTTCAAGCTTCTCGACCCGCACCGGCTGAAACGTGCCGGCGCCGACGTGCAAGGTCACAAACGTGGTCTCGATGCCTTTGGCGGCAATTGCCTCCATCAGCGGCTGATCGAAATGCAGCCCCGCCGTCGGCGCCGCCACCGCGCCCAAACGCTCGGCGTACACAGTCTGATAACGCTCGCGGTCCGAGCCTTCATCCGGGCGGTCTATATAAGGAGGCAACGGCATGTGCCCAACGCGGTCGAGCAGCGGCAACACCTCTTCGGCGAACGCCAACTCGAACAACGCATCGTGCCGCGCGAGCATTTCTGCCTCGCCGCCACCGTCGATCAAGATCTTCGAACCGGGCTTGGGCGACTTGCTGGAACGCACGTGCGCCAGTACGCGGTGACTGTCGAGCACGCGCTCCACCAGAATTTCCAGCTTGCCGCCGGAAGCTTTCTGGCCAAACAGCCGCGCCGGAATCACCCGGGTATTGTTGAACACCATCAAATCGCCCGGGCGCAAATGCTCGAGCAAATCAGTGAATTGACGGTGTGCCAGGGCGCCGCTGACCCCATCAAGGGTCAACAGGCGACTGCCGCGTCGCTCGGCCAAAGGATGGCGAGCAATCAGCGAATCAGGGAGTTCGAAAGTAAAGTCAGCAACGCGCATGATGGAGTTCGTCTAGCAGGGGCCGGAAGTCTAGCGGAAATAGTGAAAATAGACCATGAAAGGTGATTGACCAACGGTAATCTCATCTCTATACTTCGCCGCCATTGAGCCCTGATGGCGGAATTGGTAGACGCGGCGGATTCAAAATCCGTTTTCGCAAGAAGTGGGAGTTCGAGTCTCCCTCGGGGCACCAAAATTAAGAAAGGCCTTGCTTTGCAAGGCCTTTTTTTTCGTCTGTAGAAAAGTGGGCTGGCGGTGATTCGCTCCCTGAGGGTGCTGGCCGGCGAGATTTTCAGGCCTCGCCCGCGCGCCCCGCCCCTGAACCGCTCGGCTGATAAATCGAGGATTCACTCAATGGAACTGCTGCTGGAAACCGTCGCCCTTTTCGCACTTAAGCTGGCTTATGAGACCGAGGATGGGAGCCCGATACTGCGGGACGATCCGATCATGAGCGATTACGAGCGCGAGGTTTTTGGGTTGCTGGTGCGGCGGGGGGATATTGAGGGGATTCGGGGTCGGGTGGAGTATTGCGTTGGGTTGGCGTTGGGGGTTATTGGTGGTGTTGATACGCCGCTGGGGCGGGAGCTGGATCGGTTGGCTGCTGATTTCAGTGATGCGCGGACGATGGAGGAGCTTGAAGCGCCAGTCATTGCGCTTAGGGATTATTTGAAAGACATTCAGTAAATAAAGAGGGCGACCTACAAACGCGCGAACGCCGATATCTGTCGACCCTGATCGCTCACATCCTTTACGGGTGAATAGCCATTGCCCACAGAATTTGCGCCATCCTTGACTGATCGCGTGAACAGCGTCGACCTCTGATATAACGCAGTAAAAGATCTAGGCATTATCAATTTCTCATGACATTATTTTGCCACCAGCGCAGAAACCGCTTTGTCACTTAAATGGATTGAAATTTAAATTTAAGGGTAAGAGATGGAAATCGATAAAATTATAATAGCCGGATTTCGCAACTACCTCGACGCCACAATCAATTTTAACAAGAGCACACTGGTTATAGGTGCAAATGATAGCGGCAAAACAAATCTAATTTACGCGATACGTTTACTGCTTGATAAAAGCCTACCAGAAAGCGATCTCGAGCCCTCTGAGGCCGACTTTCATTTCGAAATCAACGGCAAGCAGTCCGAGTCAATCCAAATAGACTTGTACTTTAAAGACGTCCGGGAGGATGCCGTCCTCTCAACTCTAAAAGGAAAAGTCGGAGAGGACGAGAAATGCGTCCTACGGTATTCCGCAAAAAAAGAAGATTTAAGCTACTCACTGCATTGCGGCCCTAACGTAGACGAGCTGGAAGAGGTTACTGGACGCTTTTACCTAAAGTACTTAAATCTAAGATATGTAAAGTCCCAGCGAGACTTGGAAAAATACATAAACACTGAAAAACGCCAACTACTGAAAATTTCTCAGGAAAATCGCTCCAAGCAAGAAATTGAAGAAGACAAAGAAAAGCTGCAAACAATCGAAAAAAGACTAACCACTATTAACAAAAATGTTCGGGAGCTTCACTATGTCAAAGGAGCTACCGAAGCGGTAAACACAGAACTTTCTAAGCTATCGCACAATCTATCCTCGTACGCTGTGCACCTAGACTCTGGAGCAATTCAAACCCAACAGTTCATTGATAGCCTAAAACTTGGGGCGAGCACTTCAGGTGCGCGGGTAACTCTTGGCGGGGACGGGAGAAACAACCAGATCCTCATCTCTCTCTGGAAAGCGAAAAGCGAAAGGGAGTTTGATCCAGAAAGCGAAGTAGTGTTTTACTGCATCGAAGAACCAGAAGCGCATCTTCATCCACACCAGCAAAGAAAGCTGGCTGACTATCTTATTTCCGAACTGCCCGGACAAACATTCATTACAACTCACTCTCCTCAAATCACAGCAAGATTTTCTCCCGAGTCAATCATTCATATCAAATCAAAAAGTGGCAGAAGCTACGCTGCCAGTGAAGGATGCGCAAAATGTATTGATAAGGCTTGGGATAATCTTGGATACAGGATGAGTATCCTTCCCGCGGAGGCTTTTTTTGCCAAAAGTGTGTTACTGGTTGAAGGACCATCCGAACAACTTTTCTATACTGAACTAGCGAAAGCCCTTGAAATAGATCTTGACTATTACAATATATCCATTTTGAGTGTGGACGGCATCCAGTTTAAAGTCTATATCGGCATTCTAGACGCCATGGAAATCTCCTGGACGATCAGAACCGATAACGACATATCCAACATTACAAGTAAGCGAAAGGCTTATAAGAACCTAGCTGGAATCAACCGCTGCTTGACCATAGCCGGATTAAAGAAAAAAGTTCACGCACCTGCGACAACTACCCATGCAGATCTGCTTGCCAATGGCGACTGGGCCGATTGCTCTAGAAGAGTTAATAAGAAAGGTGTATTCCTGTCGAAAATCGACTTGGAACATGACCTATCTGAAGAAATGCCAAAAGAGTTGCTGGAATATAGTTCAAAATTAGATCAACCCTCCGCCATCGCATATCTCCAAGATAAAAAGGCCATTCGCATGCGCGAGTTCCTCAGCGAACAAGGAAACACCTTAGCTGACACTGCGCATGGCGAAATCGCACGCGCTTTGCTTTATTGCGTTCAACAAGCGAAGGTATAAGATGATCACTTTCACGAAGAGCCAGAGAGAAGCAATTGAACACCCTGGAAATCTCGTCATCACAGCGTGTCCAGGCAGTGGCAAAACCACTGTAATCTCGGAGAAAATCAGGAATGAGGTTGATACCTTAAAACGCCACAGGGGAGTTATTGCTATAACCTTCACAAGAAAGGCCAGCAAGGAACTAGCGACGCGGTGTAAACGCGGAGGAAAGGAAACGAAATCCAGTTTTTTTGGAACAATTGATGCTTTTTGCATCACAGACATTGTTCTTCCATTTTCAAAATTTATCCTTGGTCCTGGCCCTAAAAACCTAGAACCAAAATTTTCCGACGAACTGACCGATGAAGAAAAATTGATTATCAAGGAGTCAGAAGAACTACTAGGGGAAATTGAATTAAAGAATCTCAACGATTACTTGCCAACACTGAAAAAACTATACCAACGCGGCTGTATATTCTTCCCCGCAATACCACTTCTCGCCAACCATATAATAGAAAACTCGAATGCTTGTCGAAACTACTTAAAAGCAAGGTATTCGGCTGTTTACATTGACGAATATCAAGACTCTTCATCATCACAGCACGATCTCTTCCTCTTGCTCCTTGCGCTTGGAATACGAGGCATTTGTGTAGGCGATATTCAGCAGTCTATTTATGGCTGGAGAAAAAGCAGTCCAGAATTTCTGAAGCAACTCATTGGCCGCCCCGACTTCCATCACGTAACAGTTTCGATCAATTACAGATGTCATACATCTATTTCAAATTATGCCAGTCGAATATTTTCGGAAAATTCTGACGTTGCCCCCAGTGAAGAAATTCGAGTATATCAATGCTTAGTGGAGGGAGACGAACTAGATACCGCGTCAAAACTTAATAAAATCATACCGAGCATCCTGAAGAAATTCCCAATCAAAAAAAATTCCGATATTGCAATTCTTACCAGGTACAACAAAGGCCTACAACGCATAAGAGAAAAACTTACCATCCCATGTAAAATCTACACTGAAGACGAGCTTGGTAAAATCGAATCCAAAACATCCCAACTCTGGGCATCCCTCCTTGAATTCCGACTCAACAAAACAATACTTACTGAAGACATACTCAACACATACAGCTCAATAGCCGACACTAACCGCAATCGGCTTAGATCACTTCGAGACGCAATCAAAAAAACAAGAACAGTTTCGCTAGAAGATCTCGAAGACTGCCTTATAGGCACATCCAAATTATTACTCGACACTGCAGCCACAGCTTTTGAAATACATGCTCTCCATCAAATAATCCAAGATCATGAGGCGCTAAACCACTATCTCCCGCCTACCGATGACCAAGTGCAATGCATGACACTGCATAAATCGAAGGGTTTAGAATTCGATATCGTGATTCATCTCGACTTAGTCGACTGGGTCTTCCCGAAGCGCATACCGGGCCAAAATTTCAACGATGCCGTTTATCCTGAACTAGAGCAAGATTTAAACTTACACTACGTGGGCATCACTAGGGCTAGGCGTGCGTGCGTATTGATTCATACAACTCAGAGAATCAATGCTCAAGGAGTAGTAAAAAACGCAGATCCATCAATATTTTTGAGTTTGCCGGGCCTTGAAAATCTATATAAGACAGTAAATTCATGACAGTTCCTAGAAGAGCTGAGAGCAATCCATAGGACGATCTTGCGCCCAGTATTACCCTAGAGAAAGATTCCTCTCTGCCGCGGCACGGCTGTCTCAATAGCAACTTCGTTGGCGAATGAGTCCGCGCACCAAACAAGTTCACTAGGCTCCTCGGCCCATGGACTGATGAGCTCACGTTGTCGCCAGATCAGTCGAACAACAAACGACACCGGACCAAAAAAGCTATTTCCAATGAATTGCACTGAAAGCAAAGGTTGCAGCTACAGGGGTCTGCACGATACCCTCCCTCCGTCGCTGCCAATTCAGCGACCGGGCTTGGTAACCCGAGGTAAATCACTGCGCAACAGTGCCATGCGTTCGCAGGCGCTTTTTTTTCGCCTGCGATCTGCGTTATGGCGGCTGTGCGTGGGACGTCTTCGGACGTGCCGGTTTCCTTGATTTCCCGGTTTACCAACCTGCGCACAGCTGCCACCCATTCGCTTGGTAACGAATTGTGGCGGCTCTTAAAATTAAGGAGCTTTTCCAATGCGCAGCATCAATCCGTACAAATTTTGCCCCTCCCCACCACGCAACCCCCGATCG
>NZ_MKGS01000114.1:0-76832 GCF_002836905.1 Pseudomonas sp. 43NM1
TATTTGGCCGTGGTGCTCGATCTGTTTTCACGCCAGATCATTGGTTGGTCAATGAAGTCGCAGATGACCAGCGACGTAGCCATTGATGCACTGCAGATGGCGGTTTGGAGACGCAAGCCGAAGCAAGAGGTGATGATCCACTCGGATCAAGGCAGTCAGTACAGCAGCTCAGACTGGCGAAGCTTCTTGAAAGCTAACAACCTGGTAGCCAGCATGAGTCGTCGAGGTAACTGCCACGACAACGCTGTGGCGGAGAGCTTTTTCCAGTTGCTAAAGCGGGAACGGATCAAGCGTAAAATCTACACTACACGCCAGGATGCTCGGGATGATGTGTTCGATTACATCGAAATGTTTTACAACCCAAAACGACGTCATGGTTTCAACAATCAGCTGTCACCGGTAGAGTTTGAAAAGCGTTACGCAGCGAGCCTGGAGAGTGTCTAGAAAATCCGGGGCGATTCAGTGTGCAGTAAATGGAGAGATCGCTCCTTCGGGCCAAAGGGCCCGGCTCACACAATCAGCCGAGCATCTCCTTAATGATGGACGCGACGTTCCTGGCATCGTCTATCCCTCGGTGATAGGTACCCGTCCAAACCAAGCCCAACGACTCTACCGTTTGCTTAAGTGGTTTCGGTAGATTGTCATACAAGCCTGCATGCCATTTCCTGGCATTGAAATGGGGTAAGCCTTCGAGTAGGGAAGGGCAGGCGGCGAACTCTGCGTCTCGCTCAAGCTGCCTTGCATCATAGTCACCCCACGACGCCCAAGCAGCGTTTGGATATCGCGCAACGAACGCTCCTAGCTCCTGGCCAACCTCCACATAGGTTCGTGCACTGTCTACATCCGCTAGCTGAATGGATGTGAGCTTGATGCAGAAGTCGGTGAGGACAGGATTGATCTGCGGTCGAACGAAACGCTGGAACTCATCGACGATCTCAAGCGTTTCCAAATCGATCACCACCAACCTAGCAGCGATAACCCAGGGCAACTTATCTGCCCCGGCACTGGCGGAATAGGCAGCATCGCTTACCCGCCCAAATGACCGAACGACACCAGAACAGCTAAGCGCTTTGACCTGAAGACCTTGTAGTCGCTTTCCAGAGTCGGCTCGATGGGTCATAAAATCGCCGCGTTGAGAAGTTCGACAAGCAACGCGTATCGCGTATGGGCGGCTTAGAGCGCTTACGCTTTGAGCGGCCACTCCTCTGGTACCAAAGCTGGAGGTTTAGACCAAGGATCTTCTACCAGTGCATCTTGGAACCACTGATCTCGGAGGTTCGCGTGCTCGGTGATGATAATTTGAAACCCAGGAACCTCATCCTGGGTAAATTTTAGAAGTAGCTCAAACAGCTTACGCACGGACACCATGTCAGCATCTGCCTCGGTCATCTGTACAGAGCCATCGGCCTCCTGATAAACCTTTTCGGAGGGAAAATAGACCTGCGTTGGCTGGTCGATCATCAGAAATCGTGGAAGAGGGCGATTGCTCTTTGCCGCGAACCAGTGAAGTGCGAGCAGTGCACTTAGATGGTAAGCAAGATGGTTTTCACCGCCCCCCGTCCTGGTCATCGGCACCGGACGTTCTGTTTTGTCGAACACCACTGTCAGTTGCTTCAGATCGAAGCGTGCAGGGTAATCACTAAACTCCGCCCCAAAGCGTGTGATGTATCGCGACATCTGGGCGGATATATTATTCAAGATCGATATTAGGCGATCATCACTGTCATCCGACCCAATCGCACTCTCTAGATCCTTGACACGCAGTTCGCGCCGCTGGTGCTCAGCGCGAAGATTGCTCAAGTCAGCATCAGGGATCAGTTGTTCTAAAAACCAGCTGATTCTGCCGACAACAACGGCGGCAGCGGTGGTACGAGCTTCTGCTGAAGCGAGCGCGACATTTGCAGCAATTGCAGCGCTCAACTCGGCATCTTTCTCGGCGATCTGATCGGAGATTTTTTGATGACTTTCCTCCTCCGTAGTCAGGTAGGCCTGCAACTTTGGCCGCTGTCCAGCTACGACGGTCATTTCCTGTTCTAGCGAGGCTAGTTCCTGCAGGAGAGATGCGGCAATCGGGGTATCCATTGACAGGTTACTTTCACAGAACGGCCATTGCCACTCGCCGGTAGCAACGTTTTTGGGAAGCGATTTGATTGAGGCCAAGCGATCGATATGTTGGCTAGCTTCATTCGAAAAGCCGCCAGCTCTTTTCTCAAACTGCTTACCAGCATCGATCCGGCTCTTTATCTCCCGACGCGTCTTACGCAGATTTGCGAGCTCAGCCTCTAATTTTGTCACCCTGTCGCCGTCGTCAGCCACTCGCTTTAGGGGTATCCATTGAGCTGCCTCGCGCAGGGCCATAATCAATCCATTCTCACCGCTAGGCGTAGCATTGGTACTGATGATGCCAACAGCCTTGGCCTCTGAGTACAGCGAGATGGCTTTGAGTTGAAAAGTGTCCAGGGTCTGCTGTGCTTCCGAGAGCAGTTTCGCCTGAAGCCTCAGGTCTCGCTTTGCAATTCGTAGTTTTGCTTCGTGCTCAAACCGTTCATTTGTCGACACGCCTAGCAAAATTGGAAGGGTGTCTCGAATGGCCTGGGGCTGAAACTGCTCGTTCTGTCGGTAAAATAGCTGGTCTTTGTTTGCGACCAAACCCTGCTTTTGGAACATGTAGTAGTACGTATGCTTGATATTCGCGTCAAAGCTTACACGGCTATGCTCAGCGTCAACGTCGGTACGGTTTTCCGGAATCCCGATTAAACGTGAGAGCAGGGACGTGACGGTATCGTCATCGGCGTTAACTGCTAGCTCGTCGAAGGGCAGCGCAACTACCTGGTCACCATATCTCACCATCGCGGTGCTACAGCTCACACCTCCCGTCGGGGGGGTGGGCTTTGCAATCATCACCTGGACACCAGGCAGCTGGTAGATCACTGCAAACCAAGACACCTTGTCACGAATGATCCCTTCTGGGACGTTGAACGTGGATCGCCCCATGCAATATTCGATGATGTCCGAAAGTGCGGATTTACCGGTTGAGGATCTCCCCGTAATGACGTTTAGTCCGTCGACCTTGAATTTGAGATCTCGACGCTGACCGTCGTGGCTATACACATGGATGGAGCTGATCTTCATGGTCTGATTCCGAATGCTGTGTATATCGTCGCTCTGTCGCCAATGCGTGAAAATTCGCGGCCCAGAAGGCGGGCCACTCGCTGGCAACTAATCGACTCCTCAGTTCCAGTGATCGCTTTTTTGGTCGTTTTGGGCGTTCCGATTAGTCGACCTTCTGACGTGACCTGAAAGCAGCCCATTTGCATGGCCAGTCCGAATGCTTCAAAGGTAAACGGAAGCATCTCGGTTACCCGCTCAGCTAACGCAATGAGAAGCTGGGGATTATCCTCTATGGTCTTGAGTAAGTAGCTTCGACTGCTAGGGGCGAGGACGTCCCGGCTGCCCTTGTAAAGTGACAACGGTAGTATCAATAGGGATAACGAGAAGGGAATACCCCTTGCGTCTTCGAGCTCAAAAGCCTCAAGCGAACGCATCATTAGCAGAGCGCAAAAGGCTGGATTGAAGAGGTTCTTCGTTTCAAATGGCCTCAAGTCCCAACGCTTCATGGGTTAACTCCCACGACTCGCTGAACTCCGGCGAGGAAAGATGGATGCCAATAGACCCTAGGGGTAGGGCGGTGATTGGCTAAAATATGAAAGCCCCCGCGCAGGACATACGGCTCGGTAACGCGGGCTCGGATCTGCAATGAGGCCATGCCGCCGCTGCCTAGTTCGGCCCACTTGTAGAGGTTCTTGCCGGCGTCAGTAAGGACTGAGTCTGCGCTGTTCTCGCTCAATCCCTCGAAGACTACCTCGCGGTACCGCTCCCATTCGTCAACCAAGCGATCTTCGTAGAGCTCAATTTCCTGCGAAACGAGAAGATTCTCGCGTGCCCATGCAGATCGCTGCTCGAAAGCGCGATAGTAGTCCAAGATGGCATTTCGGATTCGGATTGAGCTAATGCCCAGAGCTCGGATCTGCTGAACGAACATCCTGGAATCAGACTCCACATCGACTTCTTCAGCCGGGGATACATTCCTGAATGTGATCGGCAGGTTGTCCGAGGCGTACTCTTCACAATACGAAGAAAGCTTGTCGGATATCTCATGGTTGTAGATCGGAGCGTCCTGCAGGCCTGATAGCATTCGGACGATCAGATCGTTCCACCACCCTTCAAGTCGCTCGTAAATAGCGTCCCTGATCTCGCGGCGAACGGTTCTCATTTTACTTTTGATAATCCGGGGTATATCGACGATCCTCGGGCTTTCATCAAAGATGGTGATCCTCGCGAAGAAGTCCTCTTTCTCTGAGTCGGAAAAGTCCTGCAGGGCTTTCTGGATAGGTAGCAGTAGTTGAGACTTACTGCTTTCCAACGCTTTAACAGCCGTCACCCATAGCTTGGGCTCTAGGTCAGCCTGCAAGGCGTCCGGCAAGAAATGGCGCAGAAATGAGTCGGATGACATCGTGGCCGTGCTGAACAAGAAGAATCTCAGATCGGACTGGATCCTATCTTGGTCATTATACCGATGGATCCAGATGTTAACCGACTTCCAAAAGTCGACCGAAAGGTTAGTAATTCGATCCCCTATGGCCTTGTGTTTCAGTGACGCGAGGGTCTTTACTCCGTTTGCGTCAATGAAGTCCAAGTCATCTTCTTTTTCGATCAGTACCGATGTGCTTTCAGGCATTTCCAGCATTTTTAATAGGGCAAATCTAGGCTGGTAAATATAGCCAAGTCCCTGCTCGCTCGCGGAAAAGCGATCCATTGAGCTACTCACAGCATACCTCCGATGTACACGCTAGCTTGATTTTTCCCTTCAATGCTCGTACGAAATGCAGTCCGATACGGTGCCTTGAAGCCCCCTTTACTGGTAAGGGGGCTTGGCGTAGCAAATGGCATCAAGATGATATCACTTGCTGTTAATGGGGACATCGCTTCTTCGGGCACCTGGGCCCGGCTAACGCAGTCAGGCAAGAATCTCTTTCACGATGGAAGTGACATTTCTCGCACGTCTGTCCCTCGGTGATAGGTACCCTGCCAAACCAAGCCCAACGACTCTATCGTTTGCTTAAGAGATTTAGGTCGATCGTCATATAAGCCGGCATGCCATTTCCTGGCATTGAAAAGGGGCAAGCCTTCAAGCAGGGAAGGGCACCCAGCTAAGCCAGCGTCACGCTCAAGCTGTCTTGCATCATAGTCACCTCACGACGCCCAAGCAGCGTTTGGACATCGCGCAATAAAGGTTCCTAGCTCCTGGCCAACATCCTAATAGGTTCCTGCACTGTCGACGTCCGCTTGTTGGATGGATGTGAGCTTTTTGCAGAAGTCGGTGAGGGTGGGATTGATTTGAGGCCGGACGAAGCGCTGGAGTTCATCAACGATCTCAAGTGTTTCCATATCGATCACCACCAGGCCAATTTCAATCGTTTCCATCTGAGCAGAAACGACTGCAAGCGGCCTTGGTGATTCCGACTCGCCAACCTCATCCCAGGTTGCCTCAAGGTCTACGCAAAAGAGGTACTGATATGGCGCGAGGAGGTTCTGGATGGATTGGAGGTGATGGCGCTTCGCTTCAATGCTCATGGCAAGTATGTCCTAACTTTGATCTGTCCAAGATACATCGACAGGATCCTAAATCCACGTGGTTGCAGGCCTTGACGAAGACTGGTTTTTTTCCCACTATATATCTGCGCCATCGACGTTGGCGTTCAGCCCTAGCTAGGTGAAGCCTCTGCAACGTCGCTCCAACATCTCTTATTGCCACCTTTAATGGTCAACTGACACTAGGGTTTAGCGTTGATCGTAAGAGGCTAGGCTATGAAATTCCCTGATACTCCTTCGCTTGCTGCTTTTAAGTCAGATGCAGCTGTTTTGCATCGTGATTTACGCAGCGGCTGTCGCTCTGCACTCGACAGAGCCATTAGTGCTCAATTGATAACTTCGGGCCCCGTGAACCGTGATATCTGCCTGCGTATCATTGCCAAAGAGTATGGTCTGCCATACCCCAAAATTGTTGCTAGAGATCAGATGATATCCCGGTATGCGGAACACTGTGTTTCTCAAGGGTTTTGGCGCAAACCATATGAAGGCGTATTCCGAAGGACGCGATTCCTGTTGCAATTCGATGCCCTTGTTGAATGTCTTCGTGACCAAGTTCCACTTGCATCTGCTGCAGATAAGCGGGGCGTCGATTTCAGCGGATTTCATTTCAGCTCGTTGCTATTTAGCAGAATTCGTCGTGTCCTCAAGCGCTTGAAAGTCCCTGATTTCAGCTATCTGCAGGCGCCCGGAAGCCTCGTGCACTACGACTGGTTCCAGGACGTTCAAAAGGCAAGCCACTGCAACTTCAGTGATGCAAAGTTCTACTGCATTACTGCTGATCCAGTGATTCAACCTGGCGCTTACGGATGGGAAACCGATTTTAGCTATGCAGATTTGCGAGGCGTTGACCTTCGAGGGGCCTATCTGAGAGAAGCCTGTTTTAAAGGGGCTAAAGTCGACGGCGCTGATCTGCGCAATGCGAATATCAATGGCTGCATATTCAACGGTGCCACAGGGCCGTTTTTGAGCGGTGAAATCCTTTATCACAACTGGGACGTAGGCCCTCAGGGCGTCGTCCCTTGGTTACCAGACGACGAAGACTGAACCGCAGCCTCTACTTAGTACCCCGCTCATACACCTAGACGAAGTTGTGGGGGCGTGGGCGGGCGAAGAAATGTTGCGATTAAAGAACGCTTTGCAAGTGAATTATACCAACGCTAGTAACGAACATTAAGTATCACTTTGAGGTGATGCCCTATCCGTGTACCTGTTTTTTTCAATTCCGGCTTTTTTCGAGATGAGAGGGCAAGGATTGGATCATCAGCTATTGGGTGAATGGCCATTGAAGTTAAGGGGAATAAGAAGATGGAAAAAATAATAGGGTTTTTCTTGGAGAAGATTTGGCCAGCTTTGTGCGCATCCGCTCAGGACGCGCGGGAGCTAATTCAGTCGAACTCATCCTTTTTCGCAACCATGAGAGATCGCAAGGGAGTTTGCTTGAATGCCTGGCTCTTCGGCATCTTCGTGGCGATTGGCTTGGGGGTTCTAGGGCTGCCAGCGTCTCGGTCTGCCGGCATTACTCCAAACCTTGAGTTTGCGGGCGTGATGACAATGATGAACTGGCTCCTCGTTGCGTTCTACGGGGTTTGCTTCGCGATAGGATCTCGGCTACTCGGAAGTGACCGCGAGATGTTGGTCAGCGTTAACACCTTCTTTTACGTCTCGGGTTGGCTGGTGGTACTAAAGTTATTCGAAATGCCCGCTTTGGGTGCACGATTCAAAGCGATGGCGCAGAGTTGTAGTGCCTTCAGCTATGACGAGGCGGTCACGTCGGCAATCCAACAAAGCTCTATGGCCAAGACTTCAGATGATATAGTGCTGATCGGTTATGTAATGTTCATCGGCTTTGCCATCGCCAAAATGCAGCGTTCAGTGCATGACTTCGGTTGGATTCGTGCGATCCTTTCAACAGTGATTGGTATGACTCTGTTGAGTGCGATGGTCTCGTATGTTCAAGAGCCCATCATCTCGCAGCTGATATGCAGCTATGTAAGTTATCCACTTAAGGGTTGATAACGTCTCACCTGTATCGGGCGAGCCACTTCACATCTGGCCCGCCACGATACGAACAAATGCTCGTGATACTTACGTTTTCAAGCTCTAAACAGATCGCCGGAATCGTTTCCGGCACGCTGTCCAAGTTCGAGTGCCCCGAATCTGCGATCGGCGATCCGCCGTATTAGCAGTAGCCCAGGGCGTCACAGTCATTGAAGACTCTGAGCTGCCAGCCATCGATTTCTACGGGCATGAGGCCATGGTAGATCTCGCTCCATGATTGTATGGAGCTTCGCATCATGATGCTAAAGGCCAAATCACCATCCCTACCAGGTGCGGGCTATTCTTGGCCTACGACCAGGAGATGAAATCGAATTCGTCGACCTGAAGAATGGCCAGTTCGCCATCGTGGTTGCAACGTATTCCGTTGAGCGACTGAAGGGCATGAATTCGCAAGCCGAAGGCCATCGTGAGCATTGATGACATGAAGCCAGTTTTTGCGCTGAAGGAGTAAATGCTCGTCGATAGCGTTTCCCAAGAAGACGCTTGCTAAGGTTTGTCTCGAGCTTCGTTCAAAGGCAGCTTCTGAGGTGGGATGTTGCTATCGCGTCTTCGGGCCTGAGGCCCGGCTCGTCGAGTGACTGCTTTATTTCATCTCGGCGTTGCCTGGTTGTCCGCTACTCCAGGCTTCAGTGAGCTCGTCTATTCGATCCGCGGTTTGCGGCTTTGTTGATAGGACTAGGCAACGAGTGTTGCCGACACACTCCTCTATCAAATACAGCGAGTCGCCAATATTCCACTCCAGTTTCTGCAATGCCTCATCGTCGTTGACGCTCAATGGAACTCCGTCCATTGAGCGTTCGGTAATGAGGGGTGAGCTTACGGCCCACTCAACCGATGCGGCTGTAGGCAACGACTAACGCTCAGGGCGATCTGCCCGAGACAAGCGGTAAGTTTGCAGGACATTCAGGGGCAAGCTTTCAACGAATGCTGTCAACTTCTCCAAATCTACAGAATTACTCAAAGACTCTGTGTGAAGCTTGTTCGCAAGAGTTATCAGGATTGCCGCGCGAAGATCCGCAATCTCTGGGGGCGGGGCGTTCTCAGGCCCCTCATAGGCAGAACGCGAGACATCGTGATAGTTCTTGTAACCAAAGCATCGAGCGAGCATTTCGCGCGCCGCTGAAAGGTTGACAGGATCAGGCCCGGGCCAGTCGCGGTGGAGGACTTTGGCGATTCGTTTGAAGCCTTTCTGAGGGATAAGGTCTTCGGGATAAATCGAGATGCGCATTAGCAATTCTCCAGTTGTCGGTATGGCGACGCGAGCCCTGCGCCGTGCAGAAGCCTGCCCGCTTGATTGGCCTCTCCGTTCGAGGCAATCAAGGGCACTTAAGGTTGGGCTAGGATTAAAGTTTGTGTTGGAAAATGGAGGGCCCACACGAGAGGCATGACATCCCACCCGATGAAGGCTGATTGGCGTCGTATGGTGATTGATGGGTGCAGACACCCATGGGGGGAGATACATATGCCGCGCAAGAATTCACCGAGAGGTGTCCCAACATCGCATCGAGTCTATTTAATCGGAGCTCGTGGGTTCGCTTATCTGGCTGTACCTCAGAATGAGCTTTCTGAGTGGATAGGAATGCCTCAATTAGCTCGGCAATCACTGCTTTAGCCACAACCCGATTATCAGAGTGACCGTATTGCTTACGGTAGACGCTCAATTGCAAGAATGGCCAATCGATAACCTGCGTTTGTAGCTTCCCGAGGTCGAAGAATTTAGCGCGACCACCACCTAACAGTTCACCACAAAGCGTCTCCATGCACTGCGCTACCACGTCTGCTATCGATGGGTAAGCTACGATTTTTGGTGAGTTTGAAGATATGATCTGATGGTAGTCGGAGTATCCGAAGCATCTAGCAAGTAGATTTTGCGCTTCTGACAGTCGGATAGGCTCGGTTCCCGGCCAATCGCGCTTTAAGCATTTCGCAAGACGCGCGAAACCGCTACCACTATTAAGATCTTGAGGGTAAATAGGAACGCGCATAATCATTCTCCAATCGTCCAGGCGGTGTCGGCTGCCCGCAGTGACTAATGTCGAATGCATGCAAAAAGAAGGGGTGCTGCGACCTGTGGGTTACCTATGCGTGCCGACCGCTCGATCCAGGAAGACCGATCCAACGTGCAAATGCTATCAGACGTGCCGGATGGGCTCAATGAGTTCATGCCGTCGTTCCTTCCACCATTCGTTCGGTCGATAGTTAACATTAGGGAATGCAAGTTTTGTTTTGCTGGCAAAAGAGGAGACTGGCGTTACACCGAAGCAGTTTCTGAAGGAGCAAATGCGATGAGAATTTCCACTTTACTGACTCTTGTCGCAGTGTTGAGCTGTGGTACTGCAGCCATGTCGCCCGCCTATGGCGCGGGAGGGGATGCTTGCCATTTTCTGCCGATGGATAACAGCTCGGCTGTCTTGTTGCAGCATTCACAATCGGTGGGAGTTCTTTACAGCGAAAACACCATAAATACCGTTCAATACCTTGAGCAGTACCATTCCGTTGCGTTGAAAGGTGCTAAAAATGATGCGCTCGATTCCCGCATCAGCAGCGCGTTTATCAACAGTTCTGAACCGAAATTTGCAATTGACTGGCTTAAGAATTCTCTCCAGAAACAATTTTCCTCAGTGACCGTTTACGACAACCTTGATGCTGTGGTGCAAGCGCACCCGGACGTGGTGGTGATGCTCGACACCTACAGCCGCCTAGTGTCGAAGCGCAATAACCAGGTCGAAGCGCGTTTCATGGCCAAGTTCTATGACTCGAACCTGCAATACATCGGCAAGGCCGAAGGCTCCCGTGAACAACAGATGCCTTTGGTCTGGGTGCATGGCAAGGCCGCACCGCAGATTGCCGCGCAGATCGACCAACAAACCGAATTACAAATCAACGCGCTGAAGCAGTTTGATGTGTCGCTGAAGGCGCTGGTTTCATCAGGGCGAATGGATCAGCTTTCAAGCAACTGATGGCTTGGTGCCCACGGATTGCGATGTGCTATCGGATGGTACTGCCGTCGAATGTGTTTACAAAAGCACGTCGTCCCATATAGACATTGCGTAGCCCTGAATTACTAGTCGTGCAGGAAACCGAAAAGGATGATTTTCAGCAGAAAGGGCTGGAAGGCCTGTGCTAGAGCTTGTTTTCGTGATGTGCATTAACTATAATGCACATCACGGCAATACGATGGTTGAGGTCACGATTTAACACGTACTGTGCATGTTTGTTGGGGGCAGGAGCTTGTTGGGGTCGCTGCAAAAACAATTTGCCTCGGTGACCGTCTACGACAACCTCGACGCACTGGTGCAAGCGCACCCGGACGTGGTGGTGATGCTCGACACTTACAGCCGGCTGGTGAGCAAGCGCAATGATCAGGTCGAAGCGCGTTTCCTCGCCAAATTCTACGACGCCGACCTGCAATACATCGGCAAGGCTGAGGGCGCCCGCGCTCAGCAAATGCCGTCAGTCTGGGTCCACGGCAAAGCGGCACCCGAGATCGCCGCGCAGATTGATCAGCAAACCGAGTTGCAAGTGAACGCGTTGAAGCAGTTCGATGCGTCGCTCAAGGCGTTAGTGACGGCGGGGAGTGTGGCGCGGGTGGCGAGCAACTGAACACTGGCTCATCGGCCCGCAGCGGTTTCGAGGGCTGCGGCTAAATGGCTCACGACGTGTGCCTCAACGATGCCTTGGTCAGCGTCCTCGAGAAACACCGCGCAGGTCGCGGTGTTTTCATGTTCGGCGCAGTGATGAACCGCCACCACGCTGCCCGGTCCGCTGCCGGTATGTCCGCTTAAAACGCGCCCGCCGCGCACCGGCCCTTGCATCAACCCGAGGCCGTAGCCTGGCGCTATCCATGGTCGACCGGCGATTGGCCCGCCGAGCGGGTAGGCGGTTTGCATTTGGTTGCGCAGGGACGGACCGAGCAGTCCACCTGTCATCAGGCGTTCCAGGCACAAGGCTGCATCCTTCAACGAACCGACCAGCAAACCGTGATAAACCCAGCCTGGGTGGTACGCAGCAGCGCTGCCCATGCGCACGTTCTTCAACGCTTCCGGGGTCGTCGCCAGGCTCACGTTTGATAAGCCGAGCGGTGCGAAAACTCGCTGGATCAATGCCTGTTCCAGCGATAGATCGCACAAACGCGTGATTAGCCTCGACACATACAAATAGCCAACGTTTGAATAGCCCCAGCCGGTTCCCGGGCCATAGCGCAGCCGGCCGGCATCAAGGCGTTGGAGCATTTCATCGGCCGACCACGGGGCGTCATTTCGCGCCACGGCCGCGTGGTAATCGGCCAGCTCGCCGTAGTCCGCCAGACCGGCCTCATGCCGGAGCAACTGGCGCAAAGTGAACGGACCTTCCGGCAGCACCTCGTCGAGATCGATCACGCCGTCGCGCACCAACGTCAGCGCCGCAGCGGCGAGCAGGGTTTTGGTAAAACTCCACCACGGCACGACGACGTCGGGCTGTTCGCCAGCGCTTGGTGAACCGTTTGAAACCAGGGAAAAAAGCATGGTGTGTGGCTCGAGGGGCAGGGCTGCGCGTTTGCGTGAGCCGCAAGTCTGCCAGAAAGTCTTTGCTGTTTGTGTTCGTTGCGGACTTTGGCTAATCTCGCCCTACGTTGCAAAACCCGCACTAACCCGCATAAAAAGGCACAACCATGCACGCGGCAATCGAGCTTCCTTCTCTGCGCCGGCAGAAAATCCTGCTGATTCTTGAGCGAGACGGCAAAGTTATGGCTTCCGAGCTGAGTCAGCATTTCGCCGTTTCCGAAGACACCATCCGCCGCGATCTCGCGGAGCTGGACAGCGCCGGGCTGGTGCAGCGCGTGCACGGCGGGGCGTTGCCGCGACCGAAAGACACCGGCAAGGACTTTTTCACCCGTGTCAGCGAAACCGATGAGGTGAAAGCCCGCCTGGCGCAACTGGCTGCGGGGTACGTGAAGAATGGCCAGATTGTGATGTTCGACTCTGGCTCGACGACGTTGCAGATCGCGCGTTCGTTGCCCTCGAACATTGCGATAACAGCGGTCACGGCCTCGCCGATGATCGCGATTACCCTCGCGGAGTATCCGGGCATAAAGGTGATTCTGGCCGGCGGCCAGATCAATCCATCGACACTGGCAGTGAGTGGGCACGAGACTATGCGGTTGTTGCAGGGGATCAAGGCTGACCTGCTGTTTACCGGGGTTTGCGCGATTCATCCCGAGGTCGGCATCAGCTCTCTGCACTTCGATGAAGTGCCGGTGAAACTGGCAATGCTCGACAGCGCCGCGCACGTGGTAGCGGTGACCACGGCGGACAAACTCGGCGCGGTCGAGCCGTTCGTGGTGGCGCCGTGCGCGCGTATCCACACGCTGATCACCGAGCACACCGTGGCCTCCGGCAACATCGAGGACTACCGCAAACTCGGGATCGAAGTGGTGCAGATGAGCGCTGCAGATTAACGCCCAACCCAATCACCGCCCCCCACGGGGGAAAGAGTTGGCCACAAATTCCGGCCATCACCCAAACCCTGTAGGAGCTGAGCTTGCTCGCGAAAGCGGTGGGTCAGGTTGATTTGATGGTGGCTGACACACCGCTATCGCGAGCAGGCTCGCTCCTACAGGGGACGGCGTTTGTCACAAATTCCGGGATCACCCGAACCCTGTAGGAGCTGAGCTTGCTCGCGAAAGCGGTGGGTCAGGTTGATTTGATGGCGGCTGACACACCGCTATCGCGAGCAAGCATCGCTCCCACGAAGCCCAATCATTGCGCGCCGAACATTGCGGTCCAATAAATCCCGCTGTCGCTCTTGGGGTCTACCGCGTACGCCGCGCCCAGTTCCTGGAACTGCGGGTTCATCAGGTTGGCGCAATGCCCCGGACTGCCGATCCAGCCGTCCACTACTTTGCGAATGGTGTCTTGGCCGGCGGCGATGTTTTCGCCGATTTGCTGGTAGCTGTAACCGGCCAGTTCCGCGCGGTCACCCGGGGTGCCGCCGTTGCGGTCCTTGTGGTCGAAGTAATTGTTGTTGGCCATGTCCCGACTGTGCGCTTCGGCGGCGGCGCCGAGTATTGCGTTCCAGGCCAGCGGCGTGGTTGCGGCGAACGCCTGGCCGCCGCACTGACGCGGTTGCGCGCGCGCCGCATTGAGCAATTCCAGCAACTTTTGCCCCTCGGCCGCCGCATCGCCCAGACGTGCGCTCAATAACGGACGCGCGAGCACAATCCGCCATTCGCGGCCCTCGCGGCTGACCCCGACGTCGATGTATTGCGGATTCAGCACCACCTGGCAAAAGCTTTCCTGCACCGCTTGCATCGCTGATTGCGCATCACGAGGCCCGGAAAGGGTAATCGCCTGCACATTGACCATCGGGTATTTGGCTTGCGACATCGCTTGTTGCAAGTCGATGTTGTGTGTCGCCGACAACACCAGGCGCGGGTCTGACGCCAGTGGTGGCAACTCCGGCGAGGCTTGCCCGCCGCAACGCTGCACCTGGCTGCGATAGGCGTTGATCGACTGCACCAGTTGCGTTTCTTCGGTGGCGAACGCCGCGCCAGCAAACGTCAGCCCCGACGACAACGCCGCAACACCCACAGCAAATGATAAAACGCGCATGAAAATCCCCCTTGAACGGACTGCGCCCATGATGCTCGATTTCGTCGCGGGAAGGGCACTGGGTTTTTGCGGTTAGTGGTCGATCTTTTTGAACAATTTGCCGTCTACACTGTAGCCAAGTCGCCTGCCGACGCCTCAAGAGCCCGCCCATCATGCGTTTCCCCTGGATAGCCACTTGCCTCGCCCTGAGCTTTTTTGCCGGCCAGGTGTTCGCTGACGATCAGGAGCAAAAAAAGGAAGTGGCCGTGGACAAGGCCCAGGTTCTGGAACAAAAAGCCGCCGACAAGGGCGCTGCCGCCCCGGCGCCGAAGAAAGCCGAGACCATCACCCAATCCGAAGTTCAGGCCGTCGACCCGGCTGGCACTGCGCCGCTGGACGAAACCATCACGTGCCTGGCGCGCAGTATTTATTGGGAAGCGAAGGGCAAGGACAGCGCCGACATGGAAGCCGTGGCCAATGTAGTGATGAATCGCCTCGGTCATCCGGGCTTTCCGGACACGGTCTGCGGGATCGTCAAACAAGGCTCGGAACGTCACGCCTGCCAGTTTTCGTGGTGGTGCGACGGCCGTGCAGACAGCGTGCAGGAAGACCGGCCTTATGCCCTGGCCAAGGAAATCGCGCGCAAGGCGCTCAACAAACAACTGCCGGATCGAACCCACGGCGCGATGTATTTCCATGACCGTTCGGTGAAACCGGACTGGACACAGGAATACGTGCGCACCGCGCGAATCGGCCGGTTCATGTTTTACAAACCGCGTGGCGGTTCAGCGAAAAAGTGTTTCAGGCGTGACTGAGGGCAATCGCGAAAGACACCACGATCATGCAGGCGATGGCCAGATTGAAGTTCATCAGGGGTAAGTCCGGTCTGTAAAAAGTGTCGCCATCGTGAACAGATCAGCGGCGAATGAAAAATTCGCTTTTGTGATTTGAATGATCGAGACAAATGATGTTTGGGTTAGAGGGAAATGTGCGTTGACTGGGAGATCGCGTTCGCGAGCAGGCTCACTCCTACAGGGAATCTCTGTCAGCCGCACAGTTTGTGTTCATAGCAGACAAACCCCCAACCGCGCCGTTCACCGAAATAAACAAAAATCCCAAGATCAGCACAGATCAAAAATGTAGGAGTGAGCCTGCTCGCGATGGGGCCTCCAGATCCAACATCACTGTCGGCCGAAACACCGCTTTCGCAAACAGGCCCATTCCCACAGGTGTTCGCGCTTACAGTTCCTGACCGAGGAAAATCAGCGTATTGCCATGCGCTTCAGCCGCTGCGCGTTGGTTGTAGCTGTCGCGGTGCGAGCAGTTGAAGCCGTGCTCGGCTTCCGGGTACACGACAATTTCAACGTTGTCGTTGCTGTCGAAACGCTCGGCGATTTGCTCGACGGCTTCCAGCGGAATGTGGCTGTCGGCTTCACCGAAGTGCATCAGAAACGGCACGTCGATCTGGTCGGCGCGGTCGAGTTGGTTCTGAATGCCGCCGCCATAGTAGGAGACCGCCACATCCACCAAACCATTGGCGGCAGTGTTGTAGGAGAGCATGCCGCCGAAGCAATAACCGATCGACGCAATGCCGCCGTCCAGGCCCGGCTGGGCTTTCAGCGCTTCGATGGTCAGTTTGATGTCGTCCTGCGCTTTGCCGACATCGGTGGCGTTCATCAGCTCGACGGCTTTTTTCCAGCCCGCTTCGTCATAGCTCAGCTCGATGCGCGGACCGCTGCGCCAGAACAGATCCGGCGCGATCACCAGATAACCGTCGGCAGCGTATTGCTCGACGACCGAGCGGATGTGTTCGTTGACGCCGAAAATCTCCTGGATCAACACAATCCCCGGACCTTTCTGGGTATGCGGTATCGCCAGGTAAGCACCGAATTTACCTTCGGGGCTGTCGATCTCGATCCATTGGGTGGTCACGCTCATGGGTGGCTCCTGTTGTCTTGCAAATGTGAGTGCAAATGTGGCTGAAAGTGTGGGTGCACCTGTGGGGAAGCGCAGCTTATCGCGAAGGTATGTCAGTTGCTGCGACGCCAGAACAGCCGCGCCAGCAAGGCATCCAGACTGAGCTTGCCAGCGCCGCAGAGCAACAGCGGCATCAGGGCGGCAAGGTAAATCAACGGCAGTTTGAAGTTGCCATGTCCTTTGTTACTGATGGCATAGCCTTGGGCAAGTTCACTCAATGTAGACCAATCGGCCGGCCAATGAACAGCCGCCGTCGCCACCACCGTCACCACCATCAGACTGATCGCCGACAGCCGTGTGCCGAGGCCGACGAGCAAGGCGAGAGCGCAAATCAGCTCGGCCCACATCGACAATTCCCAGTTCAGCGTGGCCGGCAATTGGTTGAACGGGAATGGAAAAGCATCCTGAATATCCGCGAACCAGTTCTGGCCGTTCCATTTTTCCAGGCCTGATTCAAAAAACTCCCAGGCCAGAAACACCCGCAGCGTCAGCGGCGCGACCCAGCTGCCGGCGCGGTCGAGGTTCAGGTGCAGGCCTTTGACGGCAGAGGAAATTGCGGTGTTCATGGCTGGATCTCCGTTCGATGCTTGGATTTTTTGATGAATCGACCAGCACATTTGATCAAGCGGCTGTATCTGCGATGTGTCATTGCGGCGAGGTTTCAGGCTGGAGGTGTATCGAAAACGCGGCTGTACACATTGCAATACAAGCCCACCCGATAAGCCCATGTGGGAGCAAGCTCGCTGCCACAGGTATTCAGGGGTGAATTCAGGAATACGCGTGGCGCTGGCTGCGTTTGTTTCTCAGCGCCAGTTTGCCGATCAGCCGCAACGCAATCGCCGCGCACATCATGCCGAACGGCAGCACATACCACGCGCTCATCGGGATTCGTTTGAAGTTGGAGTAGGTGAACACCGCCGCAAGCACCCACATGCCGGTCACGTGCAAGGCTTTCCAGGCTTTGGGGCCGATCATCTTCGCCGGGGTTTTGAACGAGGTGATCGCCATCAGCACAATAAACAGATAACCCAGCGACCCCGGAATGTTGCCGACCGTGGTTCGGCCCGGCCAGAACTCCGGGTTCAATTGCCCGTAGCTGTAGATCAACACCGCGTGCACCAGATGCGAAAAGGCAAACGCCAAACCGATAAAACGCCGCTCCCGCACCAGCGATTTGCTCAGCGGCGAGGGCACCAGCACCGCGAGTGCCGAGGCCAGAAACGCCGCAAGAAACAGCACAAACGAGGTCCGCGCCGTCGCCCGAATGGCGCTGCGCGTGGCTTCCACCAGGTCGGGATTGAGCAGCAGGATCGCGCCGGTCATCAACAGCACCAGCAGGGACAGCAGGCCGAACAGCGACCAGCCGTGATAACGAGGAAGTGTGGCATTCATGACAACGCTCCAAAGCAAGGGCCGACCGCGGTCAGCAGACGACAGGAGTTTGCCCGCCGCATGTATTGGCGCTGTGTCGTAAAACCGCGTTGATGCAACGCCATGTATCCCGAGAGCCGCCAGATACATTCGCCTACAAAACTGTGATTCGCCCCACGCCAGCCGCGTCTAGCGTCTGTGCCCGTCGAAACCGGCGGGCGAGACTTCGGAACCGGGCATGCAAGCGCTGTTGAACGAGATTCTAGACGCAGTTCATCCCCTGATCGGCCAGGGCAAAGTCGCCGACTACATTCCCGCGCTCGGCACCGTGCCAGCCAATCAATTGGGGATCGCCGTGTACGGCAACGACGGCGAGTTGTATTGCGCCGGCGACGCGCACACGCCGTTTTCGGTGCAGAGCATTTCCAAGGTTTTCAGCCTGGTGCAAGCCATCGATCATTCCGGCGAAGCGATCTGGCAACGCCTCGGCCACGAGCCTTCGGGCCAGCCGTTCAACTCGCTGGTGCAGCTGGAATTCGAACGCGGCCGCCCGCGCAATCCGTTCATCAATGCTGGCGCCCTGGTGATCTGCGACATCAACCAGTCACGTTTCGCCGCGCCGGCCCTGTCGATGCGCGATTTCGTCCGGCGCCTGTCCGGCAACCCGCAAGTGATGGTCGACGGCAAAGTCGCCGACTCCGAATACCAGCACCGCGCGCGCAACGCCGCGATGGCTTACCTGATGCAATCATTTGGCAACTTTCACAACGACGTCGAAGCGGTGCTGCGCAGCTATTTCAGCCACTGCGCATTGCGCATGAGTTGCGTGGACCTGGCCCGCGCCTTCTGTTTTCTCGCCAATGACGGTTTCTGCAAACACAGCGGCGAACAGATCCTCAGCGCGCGCCAGACCCAGCAAGTCAACTCAATCATGGCCACCAGCGGCCTTTACGACGAAGCGGGCAACTTTGCTTATCGAGTCGGCCTGCCGGGTAAAAGCGGGGTCGGTGGCGGCATCGTCGCGGTGGTGCCGGGGCAGTTCACCGTGTGCGTCTGGTCGCCGGAATTGAACGTCGCGGGTAACTCGCTGGCCGGCATGGCGGCGCTGGAACTGTTGAGCCAGCGGATCGGCTGGTCGGTGTTCTGACCCTCGCGCCGCTAATGACGCTTCGGCGGTTTTCCTATACATTTTCCGGCCGCCCTCTGCATGGTGAATCCGTTTCATGTCCTTGATGCTCGAACGTCTCGTCGCTGGTACGCCGATCCCTTTTGCCGGCAACCGTGTCTCGGTGGTCAGCCCCGAACTGGCGGCGCGCTTCCAGCCCGGTGACCATCTGCTGGTCGAGCAGGTGAGTGGCGAGTTGTTGTTGATTCCGGTGGTGGATCAGCAAGCGGCAGCGGTGGCGATCGAGCGCGCGCAAGCGGCATTCAGCGCGCTGTCGGCAGTGTCGGACGCGGCCATCAGCGAGTTCTTTGATCGGTTCGCGCAACGGCTGGAAACCCCGGCCTGCTGGGCATTGATCGAAGCCGCCAACCTCGCCGACATCGAACGCGCCAAGGGCCGTGGGCGCTCGACCACGCGCCTGCTCGCCGATGAACGCATGCGCCGCGACATGATCGCCGGCCTGCGCGCCTGGCGCGATGCCCCGGCCACGCGCGGCAAAGTCCTCAGTTGTATCGAGCATGACGGCTGGAAAGTCGAGCAAGTGGTCTCGCCGCTGGGCATCGTCGCGTTTGTCTTCGAAGGTCGGCCGAACGTCTTCGCCGATGCCGCTGGCGTGTTGCGCACCGGCAACACCGCGGTGCTGCGCATTGGCAGCGATGCTTTGGGCACCGCGCAAGCCATCGTCACCCATGCCTTGAACCCGGCGCTGGCCGACGCCGGTTTGCCGGCCGGCGCGGTGTCGCTGGTGGAAAGCGTCAACCATGCCGCCGGTTGGGCGATGTTTGCCGACCGCCGTCTGTCGCTGGCGGTGGCCCGTGGTTCGGGTCGCGCGGTCAGTCAACTGGGCAGCATCGCCCAGCAGGCTGGCACCGCCGTCAGCCTGCACGGCACTGGTGGCGCCTGGTTGATCGCCGACCAACACGCCGATGCCACGCGCTTCGCCGCCGTGGTGCGCAACTCGCTGGACCGCAAAGTCTGCAACACCCTCAACGTTTGTCTGATCCACCGCGAGCGTGCCGCAGAACTGGTGCCGCTGTTTCTCGATGCCCTGCAACAGGCCGGAGCCGCACGCCAGCAGGGCTGCAAATTGCACATCGTCGAGGGCAGTGAAACCTGCTTGCCGAACGATTGGCAGAACGCCAGCGTCGAGGTTTATCGCGCCGATGGCTATGTCACCGAGGCTTTGGCCGAACCGTTGGCGGAAGATCAATTGGGCCGCGAGTGGGAGTGGGAAGAAACCCCGGAAGTCAGCCTGAAAATCGTCGACGACCTGGATCAAGCCATCGACCTGTTCAACCGCTACAGCCCGCAATTCACCGTGTCGCTGATCAGCGAAACCGCCGAGGCGCACGAGCGTTTCTACAATGCCGTGAACGCGCCTTTTGTCGGCAACGGCATCACCCGATGGGTCGACGGTCAATACGCGCTGAACAAGCCGGAATTGGGCCTTTCGAACTGGGAAAGCGGTCGCCTGTTCGCCCGCAGCGCGATTCTCTCGGGCGACGGGGTGTTCACCGTGCGCAGCCGCATGACCCAGACCGATCTGTCGGTGAAACGCTGAGTCGGCTGAGCGTTAGCGAGAAAATTTGCGCGCGCCGGCCACGCAGAGGATCACCGCGACGGTGACGCCGAGCATTCCCAGGCTGACTTGCTCATGCAGCAAGGTGGCGGCGAGCGCCAGACCGAAGAACGGTTGCAGCAATTGCAGTTGGCCCACGGCGGCAATCCCGCCCTGGGCCAATCCGCGGTACCAGAACACAAAACCGATCAACATGCTGAACAGCGAAACGTACGCCAGGCTCAGCCATGCCGGTGTGCTGATCGGCGAAAACGACGCTGGCAAGCGCAGCCAGGTCAGCGCTGCCATGAACGGCAACGCCAGCAGCAGCGCCCAGCAAATCACCTGCCAGCCGCCCAGGGTTCTTGAGAGTTTTGCGCCCTCGGCATAACCGAGTCCACACACCACCACCGCCAGCAGCATCAGCAGATCACCGGTCGGCGACGCGCTCAGCCCTTGCGACACGGCAAAACCGACCACCAGCAAACTGCCGAGAATCGAGAACAGCCAGAACGCCGGTTGCGGCCGTTCGCCGCCGCGCAGCACGCCGAATACCGCCGTCGCCAGCGGCAGCAGGCCGATAAACACGATTGAATGCGCCGACGTCACGTACTGCAGGGCCAGCGCGGTCAGCAGCGGAAACCCGACGACCACGCCCAGTGCGACCACGATCAACGGGATCACTTGTTGCCGGGCAGGGCGCTGTTCCTTGAACAGCCACAACAGGCACAGCGCGAGCACACCGGCAATGGTCGCGCGGGCGACGGTGAGAAATACCGGATCAAATTCCAGCACCGCAACGCGCGTCGCCGGCAGCGAGCCGCTGAAAATCACCACGCCGATCAGACCGTTGATCCAGCCGCGCGTGCTGTGTTGCAGCGTCGGGCTATTGAGGTTGGTGCTGCGTTCCATTCGGCGTCACTCCGTGTCTGCGGCGGGTTGCTTTTAGCGCATCCTATGGCTGAAGATCAGCACAATCAAAAAATTGTCATGGATACATTGGCGATGGCACGTTCCCGCTACAAATCCTTGGTCGATAGCTTCGCGGCGGACATTCGCTCAGGCCGATTGCTGCCCGGCACGCGCTTGCCGACACACCGTCAACTCGCCGCGAGCGAGGGCCTGGCGCTGGTCACGGCGAGTCGGGTCTACAGCGAATTGGAGGCGATGGGCCTGGTCAGCGGCGAAACCGGGCGCGGCACGTTTGTCCGCGAAACTTCGCTGCCGCACGGGTTGGGCGTGCATCAACCGAGCGTGGTAGCGGGCATGATCGACCTCAATTTCAACTACCCGGCGCTGCCCGGTCAGGCTGAGTTATTGCGTACGGCGCTGCGTCAGTTGGCGTTGTCCGGCGACCTCGAAGCGCATTTGCGTTACCAGCCGCACGCCGGGCGCTTGCAGGATCGCGCCTCCGTGGCGCGGCATCTGCACACGCGCGGCTTGCACGTCGAGGCCGAGCAGGTGTTGATCGTCAGCGGTGCCCAGCACGGTTTGGCGGTGACCATGATGGCGCTGCTGCAACCTGGCGACGTGATTGCAGCAGACGCGTTGACCTATCCGGGTTTCAAGGTATTGGCCGAAACCCTGCATCTGGAAGTGGTGGCGATCCCGGTCAGCGACGGCGGGCCGGACCTTGCCGCGCTGGATAAGCTTTGTCGCAGCCGTTCGGTGCGTGCCGTGTACAGCATGCCGACCTTGCACAATCCGCTGGGTTGGGTGATGGCGCTGGAGCAGCGCGAGCACCTGGTGGCGATTGCGCGCCAGCATGATTTGCTGATCATCGAAGACGCGGCGTATGCGTTTCTCGCCGAAGCGCCGCCGCCACCGCTGGCCGAATTGGCCCCGGAGCGGACGGTGTACGTTTGCGGATTATCCAAGAGTATCGCTACCGGGTTGCGCGTCGGGTTTGTCGCGGCGCCGCTGGCAAAAGTCGCGGCGCTGGAACGAACGATTCGCGCAACCACCTGGAACACCCCTGGCGTGATGACGGCGATTGCTACCGGTTGGCTGGATGACGGAACCGTGCATTTGCTCGAAGCGCAAAAACGCGCCGATGCGCAGGCGCGGCAGGCGTTGGTCGATGAGCTGCTGGCCGGTTTGCACATCATCCGCCATCCGTCGTCGTATTTTGTCTGGCTGCCCTTGTCGGAGGAGGCAAGGGCGGATCAGATCGTCATGGCGTTGTTGCAAGAGCAGGTGTCGGTGTCGACTGCCGAACCGTTTGCGACCTCGGTGCACGTGCCGCACGCGATTCGCCTGGCGCTCGGTTCGGTGGATATGGTCACCCTGCGCCAAGGGTTGCTGAAGGTGAAAAAGGTCGTTGGCGCGTGGCTGTGATTCCGCGCTCAGGCCAGTGAGAGGCTCAGGCAACTTGCGGCGTTTTTGCGTAAACCGCGCAGGTGTTCGGGTGCTCGACCAACGAGACAAAGTCGCGGCTGGCGGCGTCCAGCGCATCGATTGAACCGGTCTCGATGTCGTACACCCAGCCGTGCAGGTTCAACTGACCTTTTTCCTGGGCCAGGCGCACGCTCGGGTGAGTCTGGATATTCGCCAGTTGCGCGATCACGTTTTCGCGCACCATCGAGCTGACCTTCGCCGCTTGATCGGCGTGCGGCCGCGATTCGTTGATGACCTTGGCCGACTCCGCGTGTTGCAACCAGCCGCTGACCGCTGGCAGGTGATCCATGCATTTGCACGAGGCGACGGCTGTCATGGCCCCGCAATCGGAATGGCCGCAAATCACAATGTCGGTCACGCCCAACACCGCGACCGCGTATTCCACCGTGGCCGAAACGCCGCCCGGATGCGGGCTGTACGACGGCACGATGTTGCCGGCATTGCGGATCACGAACAGCTCGCCGGGTTCTTGCTGGGTCAACAGTTCCGGGACCACGCGGCTGTCAGAACAGGTGATGAACAAGGTGCCGGGGTGCTGGGTGGTTGCCAGGTGTTTGAACAGGTCGGTGCGTTGCGGAAACGCGTCTTTCTGAAATTTCAAGAAACCGTCGATAAGCGCTTTCATGGGTGCTTCCTTATAAGTGGGTGTTCATTCGGTGGTCGAGGCCCGCACTCGATGTGCGGGCCGGCCGCCGTTTAGAAAGGACGCAGTGGCAGGAATTTGCCGTCGAGGGTAATCACCGCGCGGGAGCCGCCCTCCGGGTCTTCGACTTTTTTCATGTCGAGTTTGAAGTTGATCGCGCTGATGATGCCGTCGCCGAATTGCTCATGAACCAGCGCCTTGAGCGTGGTGCCGTAGATCTGGATCATTTCGTGGAAGCGGTAGATGGTCGGGTCGGTCGGCACGCCCGCGAGGCTGCCGCGCAGCGGAATGATCTGCAGGCGAGCGACGCTGTCCGCGTCCAGCTCAAGTTTGTCGCCGACCACTTTGGCTGCCGCTTCCGGCAATGGATGCTGGCCGAGCAGGGCAGCGGTGACGTAGGCCAGGCTCAGGCCGGTGCCGTCAGCCAGGTCCTGCCATGAGAGATTTTTGCGTGCCTTGGCATCGAGAATCGAAGTAGTCAGGGCTAGACTCTGGTCGTTGTAAGCGTGGGACTGTTGCATGGTGTAACTCCTATCGGATGGGTGTGTCGCTGGGTGTGGAGCAATCTTCGGCCGATTGATCCATAGCGTCCAAGACCGATATGCAATGCCGCGCATAAGCACAGCCTATAGATGGAGTTTGCGCCGCAAGGACCTGTCCCGTGGGACCTTGCAGTTTCCGCGAGCAAGGGATCACGCCCGCGCAACTAATGTAGGAGTGAGCCTGCTCGCGATGAGGCGTTCATATTCAACATCATTGCTGACTGACCGCCGCGATCGCGAGCAGGCTCACTCCTACAGGGGGATGGTGTGATTTTTGGGCAATAAAAAGGGCCTGTTCCAGGAAGGAAGCAGGCCCTTTTTTTCAATCTTGATCAGTAGAACCGATCAATCACCCGAACTTCGTTCTGGTTCTGCATCGATGCCCACGCCTGTTTCAAAGTTTGCAGAACATTGCCGATGAAGTCCTTGTCGGCCGCGGCTTTCTTGCCGACGTAACCCTGGCCGCGACGGTACATCTTCAGGCGGGCCAGCAGGTTCTGGTTGTTCTTGTCGAACTCTTCTTCGTGGGTATGCGGCGACAGGCAGTCCATGTGCACCTGGCCGGACTTGCTGATCCACAGAATATGGCTGTCGTGGCTGTCTTTTTGTTCAGCGAACATACGCGCCAGTTCATCGATAGTCGGTTGATTGTTCAGATTCATAATTAAGCCCCTTGACCATTTGGTGATCTTTCAAAGTTGATTCGCTAATACAAGTAGCCCATCGGTTAGTTGATCCCTGGCACCGAAACCAGGACGTCAGCGGTCAGCCGCCAAATTGACGGGGTCCCGCGTCTGCTGCATGTAGTCGTGTCGAATAACTGCTACGCAATAGCGTCACAACGAAGAGAAGCGGCGAAAAACTGGAGGCCACTGCCGACTTTTCAAGGGTCGGCCACAAGCTTCATGAGAACATTTCGCCAGCGCTTCTCGTCCTTGTACTGGACGTTCGGGCCAGGTCAGCTTCTTCAATCTGCCTTGTGGGCAGCGTGTATCCGGGAATAACAGCTCGGCGGTCAGACGAGCTTGCTCAAACATGTTGCCTGTACTCCCGATCGGGGAGACGTCTGCATCATGCAAGGGCAAATCGAAGACGTCAACGGTTATGTAGTGATTATTTTTGGTCACTACATATTGTCGGACAAAGTGCTTTTGGAATTAGAGAGGGCGCCTAACAGGCTGCTGGGGCGAGCTTTCGAGGCGGTAGAGCGTGCACGGATAGCCGTCTACGGTCAGTGGCTGCGTGGTGAAGTTTCCCTCGGTGAAAGCAGGGATCAAACGCGCCCAGAACCGCCGTGCAGGCTGGTTGGCGTCGATGTGGAAAATTTGCCATTGACCGGGGATTTGGCTCAAGAGGGCAGAGACGACAAATTTCGCGACACCTTGGCCACGAAAGCGCCGACTGACAAAGATATAACCGATGTTGTGCTCGGCACCGGGGACATGAGTGTCTGCGTCCACGACAACAAAACCGCCGAGTTCGCCGTCAACCTTGATCAGAAACGGGCGGGTTGCCGGATTGCGCCAGTAACCGGGTTTTATCTGGAAGTTGAACAAACCCTGTTCGCCCAGCTTCAGCGGCAGCCATTCGCTGAAGTCGTGCAGGTAGAACTGCATCATGTTTTCAATCGTTGCCACTTCGTCGCGCTGAGCGGCGTGCAGTTCTATTGACGACATGGCTGGCTCCTGATGTTCCGGGCCATTGCTGGCCCGGGCATGTGTGCTCAGTGGGGCGCGAAGTCGTACTTGCCACCGGTTTTCAGTGCAGCGGCGTAAGCCGGGCGGGCCTGGAAGCGATCGACCCAAGCCGCAACATGCGGATAGTCGCGCAACTTGCCTTGAGCCCGGGCGATCTCGCCGATAAAGCTCATCTGAATGTCAGCGGCGCTGAATTCGTCGCCCAACAGATAGTCGGATTGGCTCAACGCGCTGTCGAGGTAGCTCAGGTAGTTGGCCACTTCCGAGTTGATCCGTGGGTGCAGCGGCGTCCCGGCTTCACCGAGTTTGCCGACGTACAGGTTGAGCATCAGCGGCAGCATCGCCGAACCTTCGGCGAAGTGCAGCCATTGCACATATTGATCGTAAGCCGGGGTGGACGGATCCGGTTGCAGACGACCTTCACCGTGGCGGCGGATCAGGTAGTCGATGATGGCGGCGGACTCGATCAGCTTTTGCGCGCCGTCCTCGATGACCGGCGATTTGCCCAAGGCATTGATCGCTTTCAATTCCGGCGGTGCCAGATTGGTCTTCGGGTCGCGCTGATAGAGTTTGAGTTCGTAGGGGATGGCCAATTCTTCCAGCAACCAGAGAATGCGTTGGGAGCGGGAGTTATTCAGGTGATGAACGATGATCATGGTCGATGCCTTTTCTGAAAGTGCGGTGAGCGCCTGGGCTTGAGCAACACTAGACCATTGGGCGCTGGCCGAAGTGCCCTTAAGCCTTGCTTGCCGGTTTGGCGGCGCGTTTAGTCCCGGTCGCAGCTTTGCGCGGGGCCGTTTTGCGTTTTTTCTTCCACGGGGCGGCGCCGCGACCGGCCGGGCTGGCCGGGCCGCTGATGGTCATGCTCAGGCCGGAGCACCGGGCGACTTGCTTGCTCATCCACGCGGCTTGTTTGGTGACGAATTCTTCGAGGCTCATTTCGCCGCTTTGCACCATGTCCAGTGCCTGCTCCCAAATGGCCGTGGTGCCGGGGTCGGCGATCGCCCGCGGCACTGCGTCGATCAGGCTGAACGCCGCCGGGGTGGCCGCCAGCGCCTTGCCGTTTTTCACCAGATAACCACGGTCGAGCAGGCCCTGAATGATCGAGGCACGGGTCGCTTCAGTGCCGATGCCGGTGGTGTCCTTGAGTTTCTGCTTGAGCAGCGGGTCTTCCACCAGTTTGGCGACGTTCTTCATTGCCTTGATCAGGTCGCCCTCGGTGAACGGCTTGGGTGGTTGGGTCCAGAGGTCTTTGAGCCTGACCCCGTCCACCGCGTAATCGCAGCCTTCGGCGAGTGCCGGCAGGGTTTGCGGAGCCGGCGCCTCGCGTCCCTTGGCCGGGGCAAGCGCTTCGGGCAAGGCACGTTTCCAACCCGGCTCGACGATTTGTTTGCCCACGGCGCGCAACGCTTCGCCGGCACAGTTGAAGTCGGCTTGAGTACGATCGTATTCGTGGTTGGGCAGGAACTGCGCCAGATAACGCGCGCGAATTAACGTGTAGACCGCCCGTTGCTTGCCCACCAGCCGCTCGAGGTTTTTCGCCGCCGCGGTGGGGATGATGCCGTGGTGGGCGCTGACCTTGGCGTCGTTCCAGGCCCGCGAACGTCGCTGCGGCTGGAGGAAATCGTTCAGGGCGTTCAGGCTCGGATCGGCCTGGCGCAGCGCGGCGAGGATGCCCGGTGCTTCGCTGTGCTGGCTCAGCGGCAGGTAACCGCAATCGCTGCGTGGGTAGGTGATGACTTTGTGGGTTTCGTAGAGCGCCTGGGCGATGTCGAGGGTTTCCTGGGCGCCGAGGCCGAGCTTCTTCGAGCAGACTTCCTGCAAGGTGCCGAGGTCGAACGGCAGCGGGGCGATTTCGCGCATGCGCTCGGTGCGCAGTTTCAGCAGGCGGGCACTGCTGGCATTGCTCATTGCCGCTGCCGCTTGTTGCGCCAAGGGCTGGTTCAGGCAGCGGTCCTGATCGTCGCAAACGTCTGCAGCGGCGCGCCATTGCGCGGTGAACGGCGTGCCGTCGTGGAGCAGTTGCACGTCGATCGCCCAATACGCGACGGGGACAAAGTCGGCAATGCTGCGATCCCGATCGACCACCAGCCGCAATGTCGGCGTTTGCACGCGACCGACGGGCAACACGCCTTGATAGCCCGATTGGCGGCCGAGCAGGGTGAACAGGCGGCTCATGTTCATCCCGATCAGCCAATCGGCGCGGGAGCGACCCAGCGCCGAGTGATAGAGGCTGAAGGTGTCGGCGCCGGGTTTGAGCGCCGCCAGTGCCTTGCGGATCGAGGCGTCGTCGAGTGCCGACAGCCACAAGCGGCGGATCGGCCCGCGATAGCGGCAATGCTCGACCAGTTCCCGGGCGATCATCTCGCCCTCACGGTCGGCGTCGGTGGCAATCACCAGTTCGGTGGCTTCGCCGAGCAGACGTTTGACCGCTTTGTATTGGCTGGCGGTACGCGGTTTGACGGTCATCTTCCATTTGTCGGGGATGATCGGCAGGTCGGCCAGCACCCAGCGTTTGTAGCGCGCGTCATAGGCGTCCGGCGGCGCGGTTTCGAGCAGATGGCCGATGCACCAGGTCACCGTGACGTTCGTTCCCAGCCAGCAACCGTCGCCCCGACGCTTGGCGCCGAGCACTGCTGCGATGTCTTTGGCCTGGGAAGGTTTTTCACAGAGGTACAGCTGCATAACCACCATCGTTCGAGTCGGTTTGAAGAAGTGCACAGAATGCGCAGGGATTGTGAATGGGGCAACCTTTATCTGTATGGATATACAGATAAAAGGTTTTCAGTGATAACAAGATATTGCGCTCACCGCCCGAGCCAAGGTGGGAGCGAGCTTGCTCGCGATGGCGGTTTCAAATTCAAAAGAGCAAGCGGCTGACACTGCGCTTGCGCGAGCAGGCTCGCTCCTACAGGGTTAGTGCGAGGACACGAATACCGAGTCCTGCAGCGGCGGCGGCAATGCGAAGGCGTCTTTCATCCGCGCCACCTCAGCGGTCGGTGTGCGCCCGAACAGCCTTTTGAATTCACGACTGAACTGCGAGCCACTTTCATAGCCGACGTGCGACGCCGCCCGCGCCACGCTGTAGCCATTGCGCGCCATCAACAGCCGCGCCTGATGCAGACGCGTCGACTTCAAATACTGCATCGGCGAGGTCTGCGTCACCGCTTTGAAATGCGCGTGAAAGGTCGGCACGCTCATGTTGGCTTGCGCAGCCAGCTGTTCGACGTCGAGCCGTTCACCGAGGCTGCCATGGATTGTGCGCAATGCCCGGGAGATGCGCCCGAACTGCCCGCGAGCGGCGAGGGCGGCGCGCATCGAGCCACCCTGCGCGCCAGTGAGAATCCGGTAATAGATTTCGCGCACCAGCGCCGGCCCGAGCAAACGGCCGTCCAGCGGCGAGTCGAGGGCTTCGAGCAGGCGCAGCACCGATTGGCGCAAACGCGGCTCCATCGGCGAGGCGAACATACCTTTGGGCTCGGCGCTCGGCGGGTCGTCGAGTTGCAGAACGTCATCGAGTTGCTGCGAGTCATCGATCTGCAACATCAGCTCGGCGGCGAGGTTGAAATCCAGATGAAAATAGATCGCCAGCAACGGTTCTTCGGCACTCGCGTCGGTTTCCATGGTGAACGGCACGGGCACCGCGACCGCCAGATAATGCTGGGCGTCGTAGCGATAAACCGCCTCGCCCCAATAGCCGATTTTGCGGCCCTGGCAGACGATGACGATGCCCGGATCGTAAAGCACGGGCGTGCGTTGCAGCGCCCGGTTGGAGCGCAGCAAACGCACATCGGCCAGCGCCGTGAGGTTGTAGCCCTCATCCGGCGCGAGTTTCGCCAGCAGCGCGACCATCTGCTGCTGTTCATCGTTTTGAGCAATCGCTGACGCGCTCACCTGTCGGTCCTGTTCGATAACAATGGGCTGAATGTGAACCCCCGCGCTCGGCAAATCAATCGCCTCATAGGATTAGGCAAAACACTCACAACAATCGGCGTTCAACCGCTGCCATTGCCTGCTTAGCATGATCGACAACTCCACAACCCACGGCGGAACCTGATCATGACTGTTCATAAAACCCTGTTTATCACCGGTGTCAGCAGCGGTTTTGGCCGCGCGCTGGCCAACGAAGCACTGGCCGCCGGTCACCGTGTTATCGGTACCGTGCGCAGCGAAACGGCGCGCGCCGAGTTCGAACAACACCCTGGCGGACAGGCGTTTGCACGTTGCCTGGATGTCACCGATTTCAGCGCCATCGACGCGGTGGTCGCCGAGGTCGAAAACAGCCTCGGCCCGGTGGACGTGCTGGTGAACAACGCCGGTTACGGCCATGAAGGCGTGTTTGAAGAGTCTGCGCTGGAGGAGATGCGTCAGCAGTTTGATGTCAATGTGTTCGGCGCCGTCGCGGTGACCAAGGCGTTTGTGCCGTTCTTCCGCCGGCGCCGCGCCGGGCACATTATCAACATCACCTCGATGGGCGGTTTCATCACGATGCCCGGCATCGCTTACTACTGCGGCAGCAAATTCGCCCTGGAAGGTATTTCCGACACGCTGAGCAAGGAGCTCAAACCGTTTGGCATCGCCGTCACGGCCGTCGCGCCGGGCTCTTTTCGCACCGATTGGGCGGGGCGCTCGATGCGTCGCTCCGAGCGCAGCATTGCCGACTATGACGCCAGTTTCGGTCCGATCAGAGCTGCGCGTCAGGCCAAAAGTGGTCAGCAATTGGGCGATCCACTCAAAGCCGCTCGCGCCATGCTGAGCCTGATTGCCAGCGACGCACCGCCGGCGCATCTGCTGCTGGGCAGCGACGCGTTGAAACTGGTGCGCGAGCGGTTGGCGAGCATGGCGCAGGAGATTGACGCGTGGGAGGCTGTGACGCGTTCCACCGATGGTTGAGGCGTTTGTTGAGGCGCTCCGTTCGGCTGCGCAGCCGTCGTCGAGGCGAAAGTTGGGTTATACCTGACAGATCGTGGTCTCAGTTTTTGGGGCCGCTTCGCCTACCCGTCTGTAGGCGCAAAGCTTGCTCGCGATCAAGCAAAACGCGGTGTGCCCGGCGCGCCGCCATCGCGGGCAAGCCTTGCTCCCACAGGTTTATCAGCGTCAGGAGGAACGTCGTCCATGAAAAGCACCGGTCCCAGCCCTGTCATCACCATCGCCGAGCAGCCCGGCTGCCTGTTGGTGAAATTCCACGGTATTCAAGTGGCCGCGTCCGCCCGGGCGCTGGTGTTGCTGGAGGCCAACTATCCGCCGGTGTATTACATCCCGCGCGAAGACATCGACGAAAAGTATTACGCGCGCACCGACCACACCAGTTATTGCCCGTACAAGGGCGACGCCAGTTATTTCAGCCTGCAGATTCCGGGGCATGAAGGCGCCAACGCGGTGTGGAGCTACGAAGAACCGAAAGTCTCGGTCGAGCAAATTCGAGGCTACGTGGCGTTCTACCCCGACGTCGTGAAATTCGAGATTCTCGACAACGTCGATTGAATGCCTTCCCGGCGTTGAGCATTTCCAGCAAGGGCGGGTGACCCAATCCGGTTGAAGCCTTTTGTGAACAGGGTTTCAGCCGGGCTTCGCTGCAGCGAAAAAACACTTTGATTCGCCGCTGGCAGAACACCGCGCAAACCCCGCAAACTACGTGCTCGTTAACGCAACCGAGTGGGCGAGCATTGATCGAACGACGGCAATTCAGCGGAGGCATGAAAGGTAAAAACCTTCGCTACCTGAATGAGCAACCTGGCGCGGCGAGCCGAACCGTTCGCGCCGGTTTTTTGCTGCTGGAGCATTTTTCCCTGCCGGCGTTTACCCAGGCGCTGGACACGATTGTCACCGCCAATCTGCTGCGCGCCGAGTCGTTCGCTTCGCAGACATTCGGCTTGCAGGACGGTGAAGTGGTCAGCGACCTCGGGCTGGTGATTCGCCCGGACGCGCGCCTTGATTGTGCGGTGATCAAGAGCCTGGACTTGCTGGTGATTTGTGGCGGTTACCGGACTGAGTTGAAGGCCTCGGAAGACCTCATTCATGTGCTCAGAAATGCCGCTGAACTGGGTGTGAGCCTGGCCGGTTTGTGGAATGGCGCGTGGTTTCTCGGGCGTGCCGGGCTGCTCGATGGTTATCGCTGCGCAATTCACCCGGAACATCGCCCGGCGCTGGCGGAGTTCTGCAAGGTTACGCAGGTCAGCAGCGAGCCTTACGTGATTGATCGCGACCGGCTCACGGCGTCGAGTCCGTCCGGGGCGTTTCACATGGCGCTGGACTGGATCAAGGGATTGCACGACAAGGCATTGGTCGAGGGCATCGAGGACATTCTGGCGTTCGAGGAGTCGCGATATCGGCGGATCAAACCGACGGAAAACATCTGCTTGAGCGCGCCGCTGCGTGAGGTGGTCAAGTTGATGGACGCCAACCTTGAGGAGCCGCTGGAGCTGGAGCAGCTGGCGGTGTATGCCGGGCGTTCGCGGCGGCAACTCGAGCGGCTGTTCAAGGAGCAATTGGGCACCACGCCGCAGCGCTATTACCTGGAATTGCGCATCACTGAAGCGCGGCGCTTGCTACAGCACACCGAGTTGTCGCAGGTGGATGTGCTGGTGGCGTGCGGGTTTGTTTCACCGAGCCATTTCAGCAAATGCTACAGCTCGTATTTCGGCTATCGGCCTTCGAAGGAAAAGCGTTTGGTGAAGTGACCGAAAGTCCCTCAGATGCTGAGTAGTCTGTGGCGAGGGGGCTTGCCCCCGTTGGATTTTGCAGCAGTCCCATAAGAGCGGGGCCGCTGCGCAGCCCAACGGGGGCGAGCCCACTCGCCACAGGGGGATCTGTTTGACTTAGGGAATGGGGGCAGCGCTTACCAGTGTCGATTCGTTGATTTGGTGAAGTGACCGAAAATTCATCAAGCGCCGAGTAACTTGTGGCGAGGGGGCTTGCCCCCGTTGGATTTTGCAGTAGTCCGATAAAAGCGGGGCCGCTGCGCAGCCCAACGGGGGCGAGCCCCCTCGCCACAGGGGGATCTGTTTGACTTAGGGGATGGGGGCAGCGCTTACCAGTGTCGATTCGTTGATTTCGGCAATCGAGGTCACTCCGGTCAATGTCATTGCCACGCGCATTTCCTTGGCGAAAATATCCAGCATGTTTTCCACCCCGCGTTGACCGTCCGCCGCCAGCGCGTAGGCCATCGAACGCCCGAGCAACACGCCTTTCGCGCCCAGCGCCAACATGCGCACGACGTCCAGCCCCGAGCGAATCCCGGAATCCACCAGCACCGTCAAATCATCGCCAATCGCCTGCATGATCGGCGGCAAAGCCTTGGTCGTCGACAGCACCCCGTCCAACTGCCGGCCGCCGTGGTTTGACACAACAATGCCGTCGGCGCCGAAGGTCACGGCGTCCTTGGCGTCCTGCGGATCGAGAATGCCCTTGATGATCATCGGGCCTTGCCAGAAGTCGCGAATCCACTCCAGATCGCTCCAACTGATCGACGGGTCAAAGTTGTTCGCCAGCCAGCCCATATAGTCTTCCAGCGTCACGGCTTTGCCGAGGTACGCCGAAATATTGCCCAAGTCGTGCGGCCGGCCCATCAGGCCGACATTGAACGCCCAGTCCGGTCTGGTCATCGCCTGGAGCATTCGTCGCGACGACGCGAACGGCCCCGACATGCCCGAATGCGCATCGCGGTAACGGGCGCCGGGGGTTGGCATGTCGACGGTGAACACGAGGTTTTTCACCCCGGCAGCCTTGGCTCGCTCCAGGGCATTGCGCATGAAGCCGCGGTCTTTCAATACGTACAGCTGAAACCAGATTGCCTGTTGGCTCTGCGCGGTGACTTCCTCGATGGAACACACCGACACTGTCGACAGGCACAGCGGAATGCCTTTGTTTTGCGCCGCGCGCACCGCTTGCACTTCACCTCGGCGGGCGAACATGCCCGTGAGGCCGACCGGCGCGAGGATGATCGGCATAGCCAGCGGCTGGTTGAAGAGGGTGGTTTCCAGGCTCAGGGTTTCAACGTTTTTCAGAATGCGTTGACGCAGGCTGATGCTGGTCAGGTCGGCGCTGTTGGCGCGCAGCGTGTGCTCGGCATAGGCGCCGCCGTCGATGTAATCGAAGAGGAATCGCGGAAGTTTGCGCCGTGCGGCCTCGCGGTAATCGGATGCGGAGGAAATGATCATGGGGCCTCGGTCGTTTGATTGGCGGGGCTGAAATGTGCATCGAGCTTAACCTGTCGCGAGTCTTTGTAGCAGCTGCCGAGGCACGAGGCTGCGTTCGGCTGCGCAGCAGTCGCAGGACCTGAGCACGCGGTGTGCCTGAAACACCGCGGTGCCTGATTTCACTGAATGTGCACCGAGCTTAACCTGTCGCGAGCCTTTGTAGCAGCTGCCGAGGCACGAGGCTGCGTTCGGCTGCGCAGCAGTCGCAGGACCTGAGCACATGGTGTTCCTGAAACAACGCGGTGCCTGATTTTACGACTGCTTCGCAGCCGAACGCAGCCTCGTGCCTCGGCAGCTGCTACAGGGTGAACGCAGCCTCGTGCCTCGGCAGCTGCTACAGGGTGAACGCAGCCTGGTGCCGAGGCAGTCGCTACAAAAGGTGTGATCTTCGGATCAGTTTTTGTCGAGGTCGACGTTTTTCGTCTCGCGCAAAAAGATCATGCCCACCACCAGACTCACACCGGTAATCACCACCGGGTACCACAAGCCATAAAAGATGTCGCCGGTGTAGACCACCAGCGCGAACGACACGGTTGGCAGGAAGCCGCCAAACCAGCCATTGCCGATGTGGTAGGGCAAGGACATCGAGGTGTAGCGGATGCGCGTCGGGAACAGTTCGACCATCAGCGCCGCCAGCGGGCCGTAGCACATGGCGGAAATGATGATCAGCGCCACAATCAGCGCGACGATCATCGGTTTGTTGATCTGCTGCGTATCAGCTTGCGACGGATAACCGGCCAGCGTCACGGCGCCGCGCATTGCCGCTTCGTCGTAACCGTCAATTTTCACGTCGCCGACGCTGACCTGCACCCCCGCACCGGCCGGAGCGGCGGCGCTGGTGTAAGGCAGGCCTTGCTTGACCAGGAAGGTCTTGACCTTGTCGCACGGGCTATCAAATTTCGCCTTGCCTACCGGGTCGAACTGGAAGGTGCACGTCGCCGGGTCCGCGAGCACGGTGATCGGTGCCTGCTGGCTGGCCTGATCGATCGCCGGGTTGGCGTAATGCGCCAGGGTTTTGAAGATCGGGAAGTACAGCGCGGTTGCCAGCAGCAGGCCGATCATCAGCACCGGTTTGCGTCCGACTTTGTCCGACAGCCAGCCGAAAAAGATAAAGAACGGCGCGCCGATAATCACGCTGACAATCAGCAAACTGTTGGCCAGCGCCGGGTCCATCCGCAGGAATTGCGTGAGGAAAAACAGCACGTAAAACTGCGCCGCATAGAAGGTGACCGCTTGCCCGGCGTTGATGCTGAACAGCGCAATCAGTACGACTTTGAGGTTTTCCCACTTGCCGAACGAATCGCGCAGCGGTTGTTTGCACAGCTTGCCTTCCTCCTTCATTTTCACGAAGGCCGGCGACTCGTGCAGGCTCAGGCGAATCCAGGTGGAAATGCCCAGCAGCACGATGGAAAACAGGAACGGAATGCGCCAGCCCCAGACTTCAAACTGGTCGCCGGTGAAGTAACGGCAACCGAGCACCACCAGCAACGACAGCAGCAAACCGAGGGTCGCGGTCGACTGAATCCAGCTGGTGTGGAAACCGCGTTTGCCCATCGGCGCATGTTCGGCGACGTAGGTTGCGGCGCCACCGTATTCGCCGCCGAGCGCCAGGCCCTGGAGCATGCGCAGGATGATCAGGATGATTGGCGCGGCGATGCCGATGGTCGCGTAAGTCGGTAGCAGGCCTACGCAAAACGTCGCCAGGCCCATGAGAATAATGGTCGCGAGAAAGGTGTATTTACGCCCGATCATGTCGCCCAAACGGCCGAACACCAACGCGCCGAACGGCCGCACGATGAAACCGGCGGCAAACGCCATCAGCGCAAAAATGAACGCCGTGGTGTCGTTGACCCCGGCAAAAAACTGTTTGCTGATCACCACCGCGAGGGCGCCATAGAGGAAAAAGTCGTACCACTCGAACACCGTCCCAAGGGACGAGGCGAAGATGACTTTGCGGGTGTCGCTGCTGGTGCCCGCGCTGCGCGTGGCTTCCAGGGGTTGAACGTGCTCTGACATATCGGTATCCCTCACAGTGATTGTTTTTGTTGTTCCACTGTCGGCGCCGGCCTTGTGGGCCAGTGCCGCGTTTATCCATAAAGCGGGGTGTATTCGTTTCCTGTAGGAGCAAAGCTTGCTCGCGAAGGCGTCAGGCCTGACGCCCCGCGTTATCGTTCTTCGCGGGCAAGCCTCGCTCCTACAGGGTTTGAACTGCGTGTCGCGGGGTCAAGCATCATCTGCGCAGCCTTCTCGGCAATCATCAGCGTAGGCGAACATGTGTTGCCCGAGGTGATTCGCGGCATGATCGACGCATCGGCGATGCGCAAACCCGGAATCCCGTGGACTTTCAACTGCGCGTCCACCACCGCATCAACATCATTGCCCATCCGGCAGGTGCCCACCGGGTGAAAAATCGTTGTGCCAATTCGCGCCGCTGCTTCATGCAATTGCTCTTCACTCTGCAAACTTTCGCCGGGTAGATATTCGACCGGTTTGAATGCAGCCAACGCGGGTGCCGCGACAATGCGCCGGGTCAGGCGAATAGCGTCCGCCGCCACGCGCAAATCCTCGGGATGGCTCAGATAATTGGGTTGGATTACCGGTGCGTCCTGCGGATCGGCGCTGCGGATTTCGATGCGTCCACGGCTCTGCGGGCGCAGATCACACACCGACGCGGTGAACGCCGGGAACGCGTGCAGCGGTTCGCCAAAACGCTCCAGCGACAGCGGCTGCACGTGGTATTCAAGATTCGCCGAGGTCTGCTCCGGGCCCGAGCGGGCAAACGCGCCCAACTGACTCGGCGCCATCGACAGCGGCCCGCTGCGGTCATACAGATAACGCAAACCCATGCCCATCTTGCCCAGCAGGGTGCCGGCGATCTGATTCAGCGTGCGCGCGTTTTCCAATTTGTAGATCAGCCGCAGTTGCAGGTGATCCTGCAAATTGCCGCCGACCCCCGGCAGTTCATGCGCAACACCGATGCCGAGGCGTTGCAGCAGCGCACGCGGGCCGATCCCGGAGCGCTGCAAAATGCTTGGCGAACCCACCGAGCCGGCGCACAGAACGATCTCCTTGCCCGCCTTGAAGATTTTCGCCTGACCTTGCCAGCGTGCGCTCACCGCAGCGGCGCGGCCGTTTTCCAGCAGCACGCGGTCGACTTCAACGTCGGTCAAAACGGTCAGGTTGGCCCGGTGGCGGATTGGTTTGAGAAAAGCCTTGGCGGCGTTCCAACGAATCCCGGATTTCTGGTTGACCTGGAAGTAACCGCAACCTTCGTTATCGCCCTGATTGAAGTCATCGATGCTGGCAATGCCGCTTTGCTCGGCAGCGCTGCGAAACGCATCCAGCACGGGCCATGACAGCCGCTGGCGTTCAATCCGCCATTCACCGGCAGCGCCATGGAACTGGGAATCGCCGGCGAAATGGTTTTCGCTTTTTTTGAACAGTGGCAGCACGTCCTGCCAGGCCCAGCCCGGATTGCCCTCGGCGGCCCAGCCATCGTAGTCGCCGGCCTGGCCGCGCATGTAGATCATGCCGTTGATCGAAGAACAGCCGCCGAGCACTTTGCCGCGCGGATAACTCAGCGCCCGCCCTTGCAGGCCCGGTTGCGCTTCGGTCTTGAAGCACCAATCGGTGCGCGGGTTGCCGATGCAGAACAGGTAACCGACAGGAATATGAATCCACGGATAGTTGTCGCGACCGCCAGCTTCGAGCAGCAGCACCCGATGTTGCGGGTTGGCCGACAATCGATTGGCCAGCAAACATCCGGCGGGCCCGGCGCCGACCACGATGTAATCGTATTCGTCCTGGGAAGTCTGCATCCATGACCTCTGATTGTTTTTGTTGTTGGGTTCATCCTAGTTGTTAGCTTTCGTATAAAGAATGTTAGTTTTTGCGCAGCCGCTGTGCGTTTTCAGACAGCATCGCGTTCACCCAACATTGCTTTCGCGCATTGTCGCGCTAAGGAAGTCTGATGTTCGATTGGAATGACCTGCGGTTTTTTCTCGAGTTACAGCGCAGCGGTCGGTTGCTCACCGCCGCCCGGCGTTTGAACACCACCCACGCCACGGTGGCCCGGCACATTGAGGCGATTGAAAAGAGCCTCGGCACTGCGCTATTCGTCCAGCACGCGCAGGGTTATCAACTGACGCCGGCCGGGGAGGCGCTGCTCAAGCATGCCGAAGCGATGGAAAATGTCGCGCTGCTGGCGCAAGAGGAAATCACCCAGTCCACCGCGCCGCTGGGCAAGATCCGCGTCGGCGTAACCGAGGGGCTGGGCATCATGTTTCTCGCCAGCCGCATGAACGGGTTGTTCGAGCGTTATCCTGGCCTTGAAGTGGAACTGGTGGCGGTGCCGCGCTTCGTCAGCATCCTCAACCGCGAAGCGGAAATCAGCATTCACCTCGAACGCCCGGCCGCCGACATGCTGGTCACGCGCAAACTCACTGACTATCGCCTCGCGCTCTACGCCAGCCAGGCCTACCTCGATCAGGCGCCGCCGCTGCTCAGCCGCGAAGACCTCGGCCGCCATGCATGGATCGGCTACGTCGACGATTTATTGTTCAGCCAGGAACTGATGTTCCTCAACAGCTTCTGCCGCAACCCGCGAGTGGTGTTCCACAGCACCAGCGTGATCGCCCAGCACCAGGCTGCGCGCTCGGGGCTGGGCATTGCGGTGTTGCCTTGTTACATGGCGAGTGCGGATCCGCAGTTGGTGGCGCTGCTGCCGGACGAAAGCATTCTGCGCAGTTACTGGATCAGCACGCGGCGCGAACTGCATAAATCGGTGAGATTGCGCGTGTTGTGGGATTACGTGGCGCAATTGTGCGAGCGCGAGCAGGGGTTATTGCTGGGCAGCGAACGCTGATGCGTCATGCCGTGGGAGCAAAGCTTGCTCGCGATGGCGTCCGGTCTGATACACCGCGTCATCGTTCTTCGCGAGCAAGCTTTGCTCCTGCGGTTGAGGCGTCCGGTCTGATACACCGCGTCATCGTTCTTCGCGAGCAAGCTTTGCTCCTACGGTTGAGGCGTCCGGTCTGATACAACGTGTTTTCATTCGGCGCGAGCAAGCTTTGCTCCTACGGTGGGCGGCTAGGGGAGGATTTCGAACGAGCTGCTCGCCAGTCTTTCGCCATTCACCATGATGTGCACCGCGTGCCGGCCCGCGTAATGCCGGCGCGTGGTCAGTTCCTTGATCTGCTGGCCGCGGCTGACAAACTCGCTGGCGTGCCCGGGCAAGGTCAGCGCTTTGAGCTTGAACACCTTCGCGGAAGTGCTGCCATTGGCTTTGACGTAATCGATTGCATAGTCGATCACCAATCGCTGACTGTCCGGAGCTGTGGATTTCAGCGTAAACGACAGGCTGATTTTCTGCCCCAGGCGAATCACAGCCGGCTCAACCTTCACCCCGACAATCTCAACCTCAGGCTTGCCGCCCGCGCCGATCACCGCCAACGCGCGCTGATTGCCCTGTTTGATCAAACTGCGCAGCGCATGTTTGGCGATCCACGCCGTGTGCCTGTTTTCCAGCGACCAGCCTTCGATCAAATCCAGCACCCATTCCGGGTGATCCTTGGTGATGTCGTTGAGGTGATTGGCCACGGACTTGCGCACATACAGGCTTTCATCAGCCTTGAGGTTGTCGAGAATCGCCGCCGCCAACGTCGGGTCAGCCTGAATCTGCTCCAGCCGAAACGACCACGGCAGACGCGGGCGACTGCCTTCGCTGGCGAGGCGCCGGACGTGTTCGTTGGCATCGCCCGACCACTCCAGCATTATCGCCATCGAACGCTCAAGGTCGCTGCGCAGGAAATGCCGGATGGCGAACTCGGACGAGCCGAACGTCGTGAAATACTTCAGCGCCTCCATCGACTGCTCAAACGAATGCGCGCCATACATCGCCACATAATGCGGCAGCGAAATACTCACAAAACCGCTGTTCAGCCGAGGAGCGAGGGCGCGCAGCACCTCGAGGGATTCTTCGTAACTCAACGGCAACACCGCGTGCAGGAACTCGCTGACCCGCGCCATGCGCTGCATGATCGACAACTCGGCGAGGCCATCGTTGGCCATTTTCAGGAAAGCCTTGGCGTCGAATGCCGGGTAAACCGCGGTCATTTCGGTGGCGATGTGCTTGAGACGCTCGGCGTTGAAAATCTCCTTCAATGCCGGGGCGGGTTGTTCGGCGGCAGTCATGGGCGCATCCGTGGAGAAGGGCGGCTCAGGTTATCGGGGTAGCGACGAATGCCTCAAGCTTTTCCGCCCGCGCGGCGAATTGGGTAGTACGTGATAACCGCGTGGCGCCGCCGTTTGTCTTCTATATAAAGCCGCTGGACTGAATTTCTTGCTATAAACGCACTCCGATAACCACCACAACGGCTGCCATGGCGCACTTTCCGGGTGTTGTCGGACAAATTCGCTGTCTTTTCAGTTGCTGAGGCCTCAAGTCGGCCTTAGACTGCCGCCCCTCGTAAATTGAGTGCCGGGTGGCGCTTGGAATAAATGGCGCCTTTGCGGCGGACGACCAACGTTCGCCGGAACGCTCCCTAATTCGCCTTAATGCACGTTTTTTTATAGAGATATCAATGACAAAGGACAAGTTGCTGGCCATGCCGGCGGATGACTACATGAATGCCGAGCAACATGCTTTTTTCTCCGAGCTGTTGCAGAACATGAAAGTCGAAACCCACGAGCGCATCGAGCAGAACCGCATCGCTATCGAAAGCCTGGATACTCCGGCTGACCCGGCCGACGCTGCTTCCGTTGAAGAAGAGCGCACCTGGCTGGTCAACGCGATCGATCGCGACCAGCGCATGCTGCCTCAGTTGGAACAGGCTCTGGAACGCATCAAAGAAGACAGCTTCGGCTGGTGCGACGACAGCGGCGAGGCCATCGGCCTGAAGCGCCTGCTGATCAGCCCGACTACCAAGTACTGCATCGAAGCCCAAGAGCGTCACGAACAGATCGACAAGCACCAGCGTCAGGCCTGATTCGGTAGCGCCCACATCGCGGGCAAGCCTTTTTCCTACACACAACCGTAGGAGCAAGGCTTGCCCGCGATGTTTTTGCCGTCTGCGTTTTCTATTGACCCACTGCAACATCCGCGACCAACGGACCATAGATAATGGCCCATTAGTGGCGTTTAATGCAGTCACAACAAATAGAAGACGCATGGGGTGACGAAGATGACGAGAGACGGATCTCTGGTTGGGCGATTGCCTGCACCAGCGCTTGCAGCACCAAACCGCTGGCTGACGCCGACATTGCAAAGCATCGCCCTGGTGCTGTTGCTCTGCGGTATGAGTCTGGGCGGTGCATCGCTTTACATCGGCCTGCCAGTGGCGGTGCTGATCATTTGGTTGCCGCGCCTGCGCAGCCGCGCGAGTGTCGATTCAACGCCGGTCGACAACAGCAGCGCGATCGCCGAACTGACCCGCGATCTTTCGTATACAACCAGCCACAACGCCTTGTCCGCCGCGGGCGTGGCGTTCTCGGTCAAGCAACTGGCGGAGAAAGTGCAGTCGCAGCTCGACGCCGCCAAGCGCATCGTCAGCAACGCCGAAGTGATGATTTCCACCGAACAGGCGACTTCGACGCTCAGCCGCGAAGCCCTGAGCGCTGCCAGCGAAGCCCATCAAAGCAGCGCCGCCGGGCGCACCGAGTTGATCGAATCGATTTCGCGCATGCATCAGCTCAGCGAACGCGCGAGCGCCAGCCGCGAACTGATCGAAGCCTTGAGCCTGCGCAGCGACGATATTCAGCGTGTCACGCTGGTGATCCAGTCCATCGCCAGCCAGACCAATCTGCTCGCACTCAACGCCGCCATCGAAGCGGCGCGGGCCGGCGAGCACGGTCGAGGTTTTGCGGTGGTCGCCGATGAGGTGCGCGGTTTGGCCGCGCGTACGGCGACGGCAACGGGTGAAGTCGGGGAAATGGTCGCTGACATTCAGCAACGCACGGCGCAAGTGGTCGAGCAGATCCGCCAACTCTCCGGCGATCTCGACGTCGGTGTGCAGCAGGTCGAGCACACCGGTCAGCACCTCGACAACATCGCACGCCTGGCCGCCGGTGTTGAACAGCAGGTCGGCGAAATCGCCCGTGGCGCCGAAACCAATCGCGAACAACTGGACAGTCTGTTCCACGCCATCGAACAGATGCGCAGCGATTTGGCGATCAGTGATGAGCAAACCCGACGCCTGGCCGAGGCCGCTGTGCAAATGGAAGGTCAGGCCGAAACCATCAGCGAGCGCCTCGCCGAAGTCGGTCTGGACGATTATCACCAACGCATTTATGACCTCGCCCGCGAAGGCGCGAGTCAGATTGCCGCGCGTTTTGAGGCGGATGTCGATCAGGGTCGGGTAAGCCTGGATGACTTGTTTGATCGCAATTACCAGGCAATCGCGAATACCAGTCCGGCGAAGTACCAGACGCGTTTCGACCGGTACACCGATCAGGTGCTGCCGGCGATTCAGGAACCGTTGTTGCCGCGCCATGAAGGTCTGGTGTTTGCGATTGCCTGCACGCAGCAAGGGTATGTGCCGACGCATAACGCTGCGTTCAGCCAGCCGCTGACGGGCGATCCGCAGGTCGATACCGTGCAGAACCGCACCAAACGCAAGTTCGCCGACCGCACCGGGATTCGTTGTGGCAGCCATCAGCAACCGGTGCTGTTGCAGACGTACACGCGCGACACCGGTGAGCTGATGCACGATTTGTCGGTGCCGATCATGCTCAAGGGCAGGCATTGGGGTGGGTTGCGGTTGGGCTATAAACCAGAAAAACCGCGCTAGGGGCGCGGTTTGTAGTACGCAGTCACGAAGTTTCCCGACCCCTGTAGCAGCTGGCGCAGCCTGCGTTCGGCTGCGCAGCAGTCGCAAACCCTGAGCACGAGGTATTTCTGACACACCGCGCTGGCTGATTTTACGACTGCTGCGCAGCCGAACGCAGGCTTCGCCAGCTGCTACAACGCAGGCTTCGCCAGCTGCTACAACGCAGGCTGCGCCAGCTGCTACAGGGGTGGGTGAGGTTCGGGATTAGTGATTTTGATGCAGGCGCAGGTTCAATTCGTCTACTACCCGTGCCCAATCGGCGTCGATGCGCAGTTCTTCTTTCAGGAATGCAGCTTGGCGCTCGTTCCAGAAGTCGGCTTCGATCAGTTTTACATCGTCGGGCAATCTGTGATCAGCGATGAATTGGTCGATGGATTTCTCGTCGGAGTCCAGACCGAGCTGGTCGAACAAGCCTTGCAAGTCGTGTGTTGGTGAGTCCATGTTCATCTCCTTGGGTCGCGTCGAATGCGAAATCTGAGTGCGGCTTCATTGCATCTGAGGCAGCCGCGCTGCAGGAGTTCGATCTCGATGTTCGAAAGCAGCAAAGAGCGTAGACGCCAACGCGAAATCAGGCTTTCAGCGCACCTTCATCGACCGCCAGCTTCAGGGCTTTGGCGGCATCTTGGGCGGCAACGGCGGCGACGTCCGAGGTCTTGAACCAGCGATCTTTCTCGACCTGATGGTAAGTCACGGTGTTCAAGGGCGGTTTGGTACGCATCACGATGACAGCCTGAAACTCGCCTTCGATCTCTCGGGCTTCGCCCCGGATAAAAAATTCGCCGATATCAAATTCCGTCACGTAGCAGCCTTCCCTTGAAAATATTCTGTTGTATTGAAGCCGTCCGCCGAGGGGAGCGGCCTTCATGGGTCGCGCAGTATGGCAGTTGTTGCCGCCCGACGGCTGAGTTAACTCGTCGGCATGACGAAACGTCATTTGAAGTCAATGCAATAAAGTGTGTCAGGCGCGTGCCGCCAATGAGCGGGCGAGGGCGCAGGCTTGGTTATGGTCGGTGCGGAAACCTCTGACACGTCCTGTCGACGTTTCCCTGATATGGAAGAACGCCTTGCCGGCCGGCACCACCTGGAAAGTGGGCAGAGTAAACGCTTGCAGGTCCAGTCCGTCTGCTTGCAACAGCGCCGTGTGCATGGCCCCACAGCTGTTTTCATGCTGCGTTGGGCGATGGGCAAAATGAGTCATGGTGCACATTAGAAGTCCTTTTCGTATGTTTACCGACGTATGTCCGTCGTTTTGAGTAGTCTCGATGAGCATCGCTGCTCTAGAATCGCCGACGCTGGTTAGCGATGACGTCCATCTAAAGCAATTTTTTGCCGCTGATATGTCAGAAAAATCGCTTTTTTAAGGCGGACTCTTCCCTAATGTCGGTAGTCCGCTATTTTTGGTTGCAATTAGAGTGTTCTCCTCACGTTTCTGACGAAAGTCAGGGAGGACGGCGCGAGTGACAATCCAGTAATCTTACTTACCTCGCGTTGGACGAGCGCTCTGCTCGGTTCAGGATTTCAACCCGGCTGATTCGGCAAACTATTCGCCATGGCCGCTTTTTCTGCTGTGCGTCTTTCCTGCGTGCAGCATCATTTTCAGATGTGGGGATGTTTCCTTGGCAGTAAGTAATCTTGATATGCACGCGTTGTTCGTTCTGGGCGATTTGCGTGCGAAGTTGGTTAAACAGTTTCAGTCGCGTTTTGTTTATGTCACCGAACAGAACGCCGAAGGCATCTACATCGCCGAGATCGACACCGAAGCTTCATTGGTCGTCGACGACAAGCCCGGCCTCAAACTCAAGGTCGGCGATCATTTCAGCGCTTCCGTGCTGCCCAGCCGTGAAGGCGGGAAACTCGAGATCAGGTTTCGCGAAATCAAACTGACTGTTTACGGTTTGGGCGATTACGCGTTTGTCACCACGGCTGACGGCCACGGCGTGGTGTTCAAGGAAGGCCACAGCGTGGTGATGGTTTTTGCCGCTCACCAACAGTTGCAGGAAGGCCTGACCAAAACCCTCAAAGCCGTGACGGCCAAGGCTGCCAAGTGGCGCAAGGGTGAACTGGTGACCTTCAAGGCCAGCGAGTAATGGCGCTGACCCGCGCCGATTTTCACCAGCAGAACCTCGCCAGTGCCAAGGTCGAGGCTCAACGCCTGTTCGACCAGAAGGCTGTAATGCAAAGCGCTTGGCTGAACTGGGTGGCGTCGCAAATCTACACATTGCGTCCGGCGGAGTACGCCAGCATGGTGCGCAGGGAACTGGCGCAGTTGCAGCAACCTGCTGAAAAGTAATCCCCCCACCTCATCACCGCGAAAAAGCAGGAACCTCTACTACAGTCAGTGGACTGAGTATTCAGAGGCTTGCGGTCTTGTCTGTCAGGCCATCCTGCTATTGCTGTGAACAGCACGAGGTGCAAAAGCATGAAAGGAATTCGACGGTTGCTGGCGGCCACCCTGGCCACCTTCGGTCTGCTGACGACGCCGCTCCCGGTGTTCGCCGCGCAAGCCCCGATACATTTCGCCGATCTGAACTGGGAAAGCGGCAGCCTGATCACCGATATCCTGCGGATCATCGTCGAGAAGGGTTACGGATTGCCGACCGACACGCTGCCCGGCACCACCATCACACTGGAAACCGCGCTGGCCAACAATGACATTCAGGTCATCGGCGAAGAGTGGGCGGGGCGCAGTCCGGTGTGGGTCAAGGCTGAGGCCGAAGGCAAAGTCGTCAGCCTCGGCGACACGGTGAAAGGCGCCACCGAAGGCTGGTGGGTGCCGGAATACGTGATCAAGGGCGATCCGGCCAAAGGCATCAAACCGATGGCGCCGGACCTGCGCAGCGTCACCGACCTGGCGCGCTACAAGGACTTATTCAACGACCCGGAGAGCCCCGGCAAAGGGCGCTTCCTCAACAGCCCGATCGGCTGGACTTCAGAAGTGGTCAACAAGCAGAAACTCACCGCCTATGGCCTCAACGACAGTTTTGTGAATTTCCGCAGCGGCTCGGGTGCGGCGCTGGACGCGGAGATCAGTTCGTCGATCCGTCGCGGCAAGCCGATCCTGTTTTACTACTGGTCGCCGACGCCATTGCTCGGGCGCTTCAAGTTGATCCAACTGGAAGAACCGCCGTTTGACGCTGAAGCGTGGAAAACCCTGACCGACGCCGATAACCCGAATCCGAAACCGACCCGTTCGCTGCCGTCGAAACTGTCGATTGGCGTGTCGACCCCGTTCCAGAAAGAGTATCCGCAGATTGCCGAGTTCTTCAGCAAGGTCGATTTCCCGATCGAGCCATTGAACAAAGCGCTGGCGCAGATGAGCGAGAAACACACCGCACCGCGGCAGGCGGCCGAGGCGTTCATGAAGGCGCACCCGGATGTGTGGCAGGCGTGGGTGCCGAAGGATGTGGCGGATAAGGTCAGCGCTTCATTGAATTAACCTTTAACTTTCAGGAGCAAGGCTTGCCGGCGATGGCGATTTCGAGGATGCCTTCGCGGGCAAGCCGTGCTCCCACAGGTATTTGTCGAATCGAATCGACTGACAACCTGAAATCTGTGGGAGCAAGGCTTGCCCGCGAAGCTTTTGCCTCTAGAACTTGGTCTGCACTGCCAATTCAAACGTGCGCGGTGTCCCGAGGTAATACGCCGGCGACACATGCGCAAACTCGGCATACACCTCATTCGTCAGGTTGCGCACCCGCCCGGTGACCGTGGTGTGCCGATCCACCTTGTAGCTGAGAAAACTGCCGAACAACGTGTACGACGGCACGGTCATGGTGTTGGCATTGTCGGCAAACACTGAAGCCACGTACCGCGCATCGACACCACCCTGCCATTGCGGCGCAAAGTCGTAGGTCAGCCACAGATTGCCGACGCGGTCCGGGACATTGGTGGGCGTATTGCCCTTGCGCGAAACCACCGCGCCCGCCGCGTTTTTCTCGTTGAACTCATCGTATTGAGCATCAACCCAGGCGAAATTGCCCTCGGCCAGGAGCTTGTCGGTAATGCGCAATGAGCTCGCCAACTCGATGCCTTTCGACGTTTGCTGACCCACCGGGATGCTCTGGGTTGTGTCCAGCGGATCAGTCACCGCAAAATCCTTGCGCTCGATTGTGTACGCCGCCAGCGTCGCTGAGCCGCGACCGTCGAGATAATCAAACTTGCTGCCAACCTCCCATTGCTTGCCGGTGGACACGTCGAAATCCTGCGTGCCATTCGGCTGCTCGGCGGCGGTGCTGTATTGCACGTAAACGTTAGCCGAAGGAATGAATTGATAGGTCAACCCGATCCGGCCAGTCAGCGGTTCCCAGCTGCGCTTGAGGTGTCGCGGATTGCTCGCGGTCACTTCCCGGTGATTGGTCACGTCGAGGTCAATGTCGTCGTAGCGCAGGCCGGTGAGCAACGCCAGTTTGTCGGTCAGCGCCAGGCGATTTTCGGCGAACAGCGCTTTGGTCGTGACTTGGTTGGTCTTGTCGCTGACAAACCCCGGTCTGGTCCCCGGAATGTCGTAGAAGTGACCGGGCTGAAAGTTGTTCGGATCAACGCTGCTGGTGCCGCTGACATTCAGCGGTGAGTTGGTGGTCTGGTTGACCTTGTACTCGAAACCGCCGGACCAGGTGGTCTCCAGCCCCCACAAAGTGTTGTCGTGGCGCAACTCGAACTGGTTGCCGTTCTGCTCGCCCTGATGCCGCACCTGATACGCCGTGGAGCGATTCACCGCGCTGTTGTCGGCGTTGTACTGGTAGGTTTCAAGGTTGCGATAATCGCGCTGGCTGTCGAGGTGATACAGGGTGTTGCGCAACGTGGTGTTGTCGTTGATCCGGTAGTCGATAATCGAGCGCACCCAGACCGTGCGCTGCTCATAACGACCGTCCTCGACGTTGTAGTTGTTGAAGCGATTGTGTTTGTCGATCTTCAGTTCGCCCGCCTTGTGATTGAGCACCGGCGTGCCCCAGTAAGGGCTGTCCTCGTGTTCGTCCTGATACTCCAGCGCCAGCGTGTGCGACAGGTTTGGCGTCAGGTCGCTGAGCAGTGAAAACGCCACGCTCCAGGCGTCGCGTTGCTGGCGGTCGATGTAGCCGTTGCTGGCGTTGTGACTGACGTCGAGCCGCGCGTAATGCTGCACGTCTGCGCCAGCCTCGCTAAGCGCGTGGTTAAGGCCGAAGGCGGTTTCAGTGGTGTCATAACTGCCGTAGCTGACACGACCTTCGGCGGCTTGCTCGTCGCGGGTTGCGAGTTTGCTCACGTAGTTCAACGAGCCGCCGACCGAGCCGGCGCCATTGATCAGGGACGAGGGCCCGCCGACCAGTTCCACCCGATCATAAATCCACGCGTCCACCGGGCGGGCGAGGCCGCCGGAAACGTTGATGCCGTTGAACATCTGGGTGATCTGGCTGCTGGTGAAACCGCGATAGGAGACGAACCCGCCAAACCCCGGCGGCGCGCTGGCATTGACGCCGGGCAAGGTGTTGGCGGCGTCCTGAAAGTTCTGCGCGCCGTGGCGTTCGATGTCGTTGCGGTCGGCGATGGCCACCGAGGCCGGCGTGTCGCGCACGCTCAAACCGAGGCGCGAAGCCATGCCGCTGGATTGATCGAGGCTGAGGCCGGGCTCGGCATTGGTTTCGCCATCAATGGTGATCGGCGCGAGGTCGATGCTGGTTTGCGCCCAGGCGCTTGCGCACAGCGAAAGCGGCAGACAGCCAAACAGGCTCGCCAGCAAAGGGATGTGTTTCATCGATTGAATCCTGAATTCTTGACTGGAAAACAGCGCACAGGCAAACGCCACGCGTTAGCGAGCAGGCTGATCGATTAGGTCGAGGTGATTCAGGCGAAGGGCGGGGCGCGGGGGTTGGCCGACGGCCAAGTGTGGCGGGCAGGCAGGTCGATCGTGGCAACGGCGGCCAATGGCGGGCTGTGTTGTTGCGGCAGAATCGCCAGGGTCAGGCTGGAATTAAGCGCCGGACCCATGCCGCCGGTGGAGCACAGCGGGCAGCCAAAGGCTTTGGCCAAAGTTGGCAGTTTGTCTTCGGCAGGGTTGGCGGCGGCGGGCGCCTGAGTCGCTGGGTCGACGCTGCAAAACTGGCCGCCGAGGCCGTTGAGCTGCATCCCGACCATTTGCCCGTGACCGATGCTGCAGGCGAACACATTGAACAGGACGCAGCAATAAAGCATCCAGGCCATTAGTGTGCGATCAGATTGGGCGAATTTCATGGAGCGGCACTTTAGCACCGTCGATGACATTTACCCTTACAAAAATGCGCGATGAAGTTCATCCTGCTGCGACATTTCACGCTGGAATTCTGAATATGAGCCTAATGGTCGCGCAATGGATGGCTGCAATCTTCCTGCTGATCAGCCTGATTCATCTGTATTGGGCAGCGGGTGGCAAGCTCGGAAGTGATGCGGCGGTGCCTCGGGTGCCCAGCGAGGGCGGCGGCGAATCGAGGCCGGCGTTCAAGCCGTCGGGTTTTGCGACGCTGCTGGTCGCCGTGGGATTGTTGCTGATTGCGATGCTGGTGTGTTTGCGTGTCGGTTTGTATTTGCCGACGGTGCATCACTGGTCGCTGCAATGGGTGATCAGCGCTGTCGCGATGCTGATGTTTGCCCGGGCGATTGGTGATTCGAATCTGTTGGGGTTTTTCAAACAGGTCAAGGATTCGAAGTTCGCGCGGCTGGATACCTGGGCCTATTCGCCGTTGTGTGTGGTGCTGGGGGCGGGGTTGTTGGCGGTTGCGTGGATTTGAGTAGTTGCTGAAAAGCTTCGCGGGCAAGCCTCGCTGCGCTACAACTGTAGGAGCGAGGCTTGCCCGCGAAGACGCTCGCCCAATCAATACAAACCGTTGAACCTAGCCCTGATTCTCACTGTTGCGGCTACTCACCTCGGCCGGCACATCATCCCCGGCCATGCGCTTGCGGAACAACGCCGCGCGCGCCAGCAGCAGCGTGGTTACCGGCACGGTGATCGCCAACAGAATCGGAATCAGCCACGCGTGCAGCACCGGCGCCGACTTGAGCGCCGAGAAATAAATGATCGACGCCAACGCCACGCACCACGCGCCTAACGTGGAGGCCAGGGCCGGCGGGTGCATGCGCTGGAAATAATCCTTCATTCGCACCAGTCCCACCGCGCCAATCAGCGCAAACAGGCTGCTGAGCACCAGCAGAATCGCCACTGGAATCTCGACCCACATCGACAATTCGCCATTCATTCGATCACCTCGCCACGCAGGAGGAATTTGGCCAGGGCAAACGAGCCGACGAAGCCGAACAACGCGATCAGCAACGCCGCCTCAAAGTAAGTGTCACTGGAATAACGAATGGCCAGGGTGAGCATCATCAACATGGCGATGATGTACAGGTAATCCAGCGCCAGCACTCGGTCCTGAGCCGACGGGCCGCGAAACAGTCGCAGCAGCGTCAGGATCATCGCCACGGAGAAGATGAACAGGCTCAGCAGGATCGCATTCGCCAACAAAGGGCTCATTCGAAAATCTCCATCAGGGGCCGTTCGTAGGTCGTCTTGAAGTGCTCGATAAACGTCGTTTCATCGTCCAGATCAAACACGTGCAGCAACAGAATGCTGCGGTCCAGCGCCAGTTCCGACCAGACCGTGCCGGGCACCACCGTGCAGATCACCGACAACGCCGCGAGGCCATTGGCGTCCTGCAAATCCAGCGGCACTTTGACGAATGCCGAGCGCGGCGGGCGGTGGCCGGCGGTCAGCACGCCCCAGGCCACGGCGAGGTTCGACACCACCACGTCGCGCCCGACCAGCAAGAACAACCGCACAATGACCCCCGGCCGGCGAATTCGGATCGGCAACGGGCGCAGTTTGCGCATCATCAGCGGCGCACAAAAACCGAGAAGCGCACCGAGCAACAGATTGCCAGGGCTCAACGACAAGTTCAGCAGCAGCCACAACAGCCACAACGCCAAAGACAACCACGGTGCCGGGAACAGACGCTTCATGGCTGCGCCTCCAGCAGGGCCGCTTTGCCCTCGGGGCTCGGCACGGCGCGGGTGGCGAGCACCGCCATTACGTATTGCTCGGGATTATTCAACGCCTGCGCGGCAGCCTGGGTGTAGCGAAGCAGCGGTTCAGCCTTGAAAGTCAGCGCAACGCTCAACCCCAGCAGGACGATGATCGGCACGCATTCGAAGCGTCGCAGCAGCGGTGAAGGCCGTTCTTCCGGGGTCCAGAAGCGCTGGATGCCCAGCCGCGAAAAGGCAATCAGCGAAGCCAGACCGGAAAGCACCAGCAGTGCGAGCAAGCCCCACGCCGCGTTCGACACCGGGATGTCGGCGCTATCGCCCAGACCTAGCGGATTGAGCAGCGCGTGCAGCAAGCCGAGCTTGCCGATAAACCCGGACAGCGGCGGCATGCCGATGATCAGCAGCGAACAGGCAATGAAACTCAAACCGAGGAACGCCATGGTCCAGGGGATTACCTGACCGACCACGGCTTTCTGTTCATCGTCGAGGTTGATGCCTTTGGGCGGTTGCAGCGATTCCATTGGCCTTGGCAGCAGGTCGCCGTCGTCGAACAGCGGGATTTCATTGGCAGAACGGGAACGCTCAATCAACTCGGCCAACAGGAACAGCGCGCTCAATGCCAGCGTCGAGCTGACCAGGTAAAACAACGCTGCGCCGATCAGGTTGGGTTGGGCGAAACCGATGGCTGACAGCAGAATCCCGGCCGACACGAGGATGCTCAGGCTGGCCATGCGTTCCAGGCGCTGCGCGGCGAGGATCGCTACGGCGGCGCAGGTAATCGTCGCCATGCCGCCGTAGATCAGCCAGTCGCCGCCGAAATACGCCGACGCCCCGGCTTGCCCGGAGAACAACAGCGTCCACAGACGCAGCAAGGTGTAGACGCCGACTTTGGTCATGATCGCGAACATCGCCGCGACCGGCGCGCTGGCGGCGGAGTAGGCTGGCACCAGCCAGAAGTTCAGGGGCCACATCCCGGCTTTTGCCAGAAACGCCACCGCCAGAATCGCCGCGCCAGCATGCAGCAAACCGAGATCGGCTTCTGGCACCAGCGGGATTTTCATCGCCAGATCGGCCATGTTCAGCGTGCCGGTGACGCCGTAGATCAGCGCCGCGCCAATCAGAAACAGCGAAGAGGCGAGCAAGTTGATCGAAATGTAATGCAGCCCTGACGACACCCGCGCCCGGCCGGAGCCGTGCAGCATCAAGCCGTAAGACGCCGCGAGCAGCACTTCGAAGAACACGAACAGGTTGAACAGGTCGGCCGTCAGGAACGCGCCGTACAGACCCATCAATTGAATCTGGAACAAGGCGTGGAAGCTCGAACCGGCGCCATCCCAGCGGGCCATGGCGAATAGCAGGGCGCTGACGCCGATGATCCCGGTCAGCACCAGCATCATTGCCGACAGTTGATCGACCACCAGCACAATGCCGAACGGCACCTGCCAGTTGCCCGGCAGATACACGCCAATCGAACCGGGCACGCCGCTGCTTTGGGTCCATTGCAGCAGCATCACCGAAATGCCGAGGCCGACCAGGCTTGAGAACAGATTGATCTTGGCTTTGAGCGGGCGATGCCGTTCGCCGAGCATCAGCATGATGGCGGCGGTCAGCAGCGGCAGGAGAATCGGCGCTGCGATCAGGTGCGTCATCACATTCATTCTTTAGGCTCCCGGCCATCCACGTGGTCGGTGCCGGTCAAGCCCCGCGAAGCCAGCAACACCACGAGGAACAGCGCGGTCATGGCGAAGCTGATGACGATGGCGGTCAATACCAGCGCTTGGGGCAACGGGTCGGTGTAGTGCAGCAGATCTTGCGGCACGCCGTCCTTGATGATCGGTTCCTTGCCGATGAACAGGCTGCCCATGCTGAAGATGAACAGGTTGACGCCGTAGGACAGCAGGCACAGGCCCATGACCACCTGAAATGTCCGTGGCCGCAGGATCAGCCAGACGCCGGAGGCTGCGAGGACGCCGATGGCGATTGCGATGACTTCTTCCATCAGACGGCTCCTTTGGCAGCAACGGCTCGGGGCAGGGCAGAGGACTTGGGTTGCGCGGCGGTTTTGTGACCTCGCACCGATTGGTGGGCGATGGCGGTGAGCATCAGCAGGGTTGAGCCGACCACCACGGCGTACACGCCGATGTCGAAAAACAGCGCGCTGGCAATGTGGATGTCACCCAGCACCGGCAGTTTGAAATGCCAGGTGTGCGTGGTCAGGAATGGATAACCCGCCGCCATCGCCCCGAGCCCGGTGACGGTGGCGAACAGCAAACCGGTGCCCATCCAGCGCAATGGTCGCAGGCTCATTTGCGCCTCGACCCACTGCGTGCCAGCGACCATGTATTGCAGAATGAACGCCACCGACATCACCAGCCCGGCGACAAATCCACCGCCCGGCTGGTTGTGCCCGCGCATGAATAGATAGAAGGAAACCACCACGGCAATCGGCAGCAACAGACGCACCAGCACGGCCGGGACCATCATGAAGCCGAGCGCGGTGTCGCTGGCCGAACGCGGGTTAACCAGGTCGGTGACTACATCCGGCGCCAGCAAACGTTGCTGGGCTGGCAGCTGCAAACTTTCTTTCGGTGGGCGGAAACGACGCAGCAGGGCGAAGACTGTCAGCGCAACGGCCGCCAGTACGGTGATTTCGCCGAGGGTGTCGAAGCCACGGAAGTCCACGAGCATCACGTTGACCACGTTGCTGCCGCCACCCTCGGGCAGCGCGCGGCTGAGGTAAAACGAGGAAATATCGTTTGGTGTCTGGCGCGTCAGCATCGCGTAGGACAGCAGCGCCATGCCGCCACCGACCACCACCGACAACAGGAAGTCACGAATCCGCCGCACGCGCGCCTTGCGTAGGGTGCTCGGTAGTGGCGTGACTTCTTCGATCCGTCGCGGCAGCCAGCGCAGGCCCAGCAGAATCAGAACCGTGGTCACCACTTCGACCACCAGTTGGGTCAACGCCAGGTCCGGCGCCGAGAACCAGACGAAGGTTACGCAGGTCATCAACCCGCAGACACTGACCATGGTCAGGGCCGCCAGTCGGTGATATTTGGCTTGCCACGCGGCGCCGAGGGCACAGGCAATCGCCAGCAACCAGAGGGTCACGAACACGATAGAGCCGGGAATCTTCGGCCGATCGCCCCAGCTCAACTGGCTGTTGAGCATCGGGATCAACCCGCCCAGCACAGCGGCGACGACCATCAGGAACAATTGGGTTTGCAGACGTTTGGAGCTGACGCGGCGTTCGAGACGTCGGGCCAGACGCATCATCACCACGAGGCTGCGCTCGAACTGGCGCTTGCCGTTGAAGCGGCCAATGATCGGCGGGTATTTGAAGCGTCCGCGTTTAAGTTGGTTGCGCAGCAGCAGATAGAGGACGATGCCGCCGGACATGGCGACCAGACTCATGATCATCGGCGCGTTCCAGCCGTGCCAGATCGCCAGGCTGTATTCCGGCAGCGTGCCGCCGACCACCGGCAGCGCCGCAGCGGCGAGCAATGGGCCGACCACTTGCGCCGGAAAAATCCCGACGATCAGGCAGGTGAACACCAACAGTTCGACCGGAGCACGCATCCAGCGCGGCGGTTCGTGCGGGACGTGGGGAAGATCGGTGGCGGTCGGGCCGAAGAACACGTCGACAGTGAAGCGCAGGGAATAGGCGACGCTGAACATGCCGGCGATGGTCGCGACAATCGGCAGCGCCATTTCTACCCACGCCGTGGCGTTGATGAACACGGTTTCGGCGAAGAACATTTCTTTCGAGAGGAAGCCGTTGAGCAACGGTACGCCGGCCATCGAGGCGCTGGCGACCATCGCCAGCGTCGCGGTGAACGGAATCAGCTTGATCAGGCCGCTGAGCTTGCGGATGTCGCGGGTGCCGCTTTCGTGGTCGATGATGCCGGCGGCCATGAACAGCGAGGCTTTGAAGGTGGCGTGGTTAAGGATATGGAACACCGCGGCGACGGCGGCGAGCGGACTGTTGAGGCCCAGCAGCAGGGTGATCAGGCCGAGGTGGCTGATGGTCGAGTACGCCAGCAAACCTTTGAGGTCGTTCTGAAACATCGCGCAATAGGCGCCGAGCAACAGCGTACACGCGCCGGCCCCGCCGACGATGTAGAACCATTCTTCACTGCCGGACAGCGACGGCCACAGCCGCGCGAGCAGGAAAACCCCGGCCTTGACCATGGTCGCCGAGTGCAGATAAGCCGAAACCGGGGTGGGTGCCGCCATGGCGTGCGGCAGCCAGAAGTGGAAGGGGAATTGCGCGCTTTTGCTTAAAGCGCCGACCAGAATGAGCGGGAGCAGGATGGGGTAGAGGGCGTGTGCGCGAATCAGATCGCCGGCGGCCAGGACCTTGTCGAGGTCGTAGCTGCCGACCACATGGCCGAGCAGAATCACCCCCGCCAACAGGCATAATCCGCCGGCGCCGGTGACCATCAACGCCATGTAGGCGCCGCGTCGCGCATCGGCGCGGTGGTGCCAATAGCCGATCAACAGGAATGAAAAGAGACTGGTCAGTTCCCAGAAAAACACGATTTGAATCAGGTTGCCGGAGATCACCAAACCGAGCATGGCGCCCATGAACGCCAGGAAAAACGCGAAGAATCGCGGCACCGGATCGTCCGGCGACATGTAGTAGCGGGCGTACAGCGACACCAGCGTGCCGATGCCCAGCACCAGCAGCGAGAACAGCCAGGCAAAGCCGTCCATGCGCAAAACGAAGTTCAGCCCGAGGCTGGGCAACCAGAAGAATTCTTCGCGGATGACGCCGCCATCGGCGATCTGCGGGTACAGGAGGGCGACCTGAATAGTGCCAATCAAGGCAACCAGGCCAGCCAACAGCGATTCGGTGTTGCGCGCGTTGTGTGGCAGCAAAGCCGCGACACAGCTGCCGATAAAGGGCAGAAGCAGTAGAACTATCAGGGACATAGGCTTCTAATCTGCGGAAGTTTGTGAAGCATCATACGTGCCAGCTCCCGGATCGCAAAACGCCAACTTGTGGCAGGATCCTACAAAGTGGACTGAAAAAGGCTGATTTGCATTGTTTCTTGCGGCGGGGGGATGGCAGGTCTGCCTCATCGCGGGCAAGCCTTGCTCACACTGGATTGCTTAAGCCAGACGTTTTGTGCACGGCACAAAGTCAATGTAGGAGTGAGCCTGCTCGCGAAAGCGGGGTGTCAGCCAAAATCAGGTTTTAATGGTCAATCGCCTTCGCGGGCAAGCCTCGCTCCTACAGCAGCCCTCATAAACGCCGCAATCTAATCCGCCGTCTCGCTCTCCAGCGCTTCTTCGCGCTGCTCGCGATCCTTGCCCTTGGTTTTCAGCTCACTGACGATCACCGCCGCGACGATCAACCCGGCGCCGAGCAGTGCAATCGCTGGCAACCGCTCGCCGGCGAGGCGCCCGACGATCCCGGCCCACACCGGCTCGCCGGCATAAATCAGCGTCGCGCGGGTTGGCGAAACGCTCTTCTGCGCCCAGTTCATCGCCACCTGGATCGCCGCACTTGCTGCGCCCAGCCCCAGCGCGCTGCCCAGCAATAACCAGGAAAAACCCGGAAGCACTTCCTGCGTCGGCACAACCATCAAGAACGCCAGCACCGACGTCACCGCCAGTTGCACCACGGTCACCCGCCGCACATCAACCTGACCGGCATAAGTGCTGATCAGAATAATCTCGGCGGCAATCGCCACCGTGCTGATCAACGTCGCGATTTCACCAGGACTGAAATCCAGCGAAGCGCCGGAAGGTCCAGACAACATCATCAACCCGGTGAACGCCAACATGATGCCAATGCTCGGCATCAGCCCTGGCCGCTTGCCGAACACCAGCCATTGCAGCAACGGCACAAACGGCACGTAAAGCGCGGTAATAAAGGCTGATTGGCTGCTGGGAATAGTCTGCAAGCCAACCGTCTGCAAGCCGTAACCGAGCATGATCGCCACGCCAATAAAGGCGCCAGCCTTTAGCTCCAGCAGCGTCAGATCGCGCAGGCTGCGCCAGGAGAATAAGGCAACGATGCAGGCGGCCGCGGCAAAGCGCAGACCGACGAAAAACATCGGGCCGCTGACAGTCATCGCGTGCTGCACCAGCAAAAACGTCCCGCCCCAGATCATGGTGATCACCACCAGCACGCACTCGGCTTTGCTGATCCGCGAGAAACGAGAAGAAGCCTGGGGGGAATTCACCGACGTCATAACCTTGCGCGCTACCTGAGTGAGACGCACAATGCGCCCGAAGTTGCGCAGTATACTGCCCAACCCCATCGAGTGAGCAATATAGTGCACAAAGATTCCACCCCTCGAGCGTCGGTCTTGCAGCACGTCAGCCAGAACGTTCGACGCCTGCGCCACGCCGCCGACATGAGCCAGACCGCGCTCGCCGAGAAATCCGGCGTCAGTCGGCGGATGCTGGTGGCCATCGAGGCCGGCGAGAAAAACGTCAGCCTGACCACCCTCGACCGCGTCGCCGAAGCGCTCGACGTTGCCTTCAGCGACCTGATCCAGGCACCCGACGTGCGCGATCCAAGCCGCATCAACGAAATCGCCTGGGCCGGCACCATCCCCGGCAGCAAAGCGGTGTTGCTCTCCAAAGCCACCGCGACCCGCGAAGTGGAGCAGTGGGAATGGTGCCTGCAACCGGGCGAAATCTATCCTTCGCAACCGGACGCCGATGGCTGGAGCGAACAGCTCTTTGTTTTCGAAGGCTGCCTGACGCTGATGCTCGGCGACACCGCGCAGACAATCGCTGCTGGTGAGTTCTACATGTTTGCCAGCAACCAGCCACACTCCTATCGCAACGACGGTGAAGTGGCGGCGCGGTTTGTGCGGAATGTGGTGATTTAACTGTTTACCCATTAACAGTTGATGAGTAGGCCGGTGTTTTTAAGCTGCGACCGATTCTCTGATAGTTATATAAGCAACTGAAATACAAGGTTTTACCTGTGAAAATCGGCTAACCATTCGAGAGTGCCATGAATCCAACTTCCAGCGGGCATCCGACCGACACCCTCCGCCACGCAGACATCCTGATCATCGGCGGCGGCCTCAGCGGCGCGATGCTCGCGGCGCAGTTGCTGCGTTTGCCCGGCCGGCGCTCGGTGCTGGTCGTCGAGCCGCGCGCCGAACTCGGTCGGGGCGAAGCGTACAGCGCCGTCGAGTTGGGCCACACGCTGAACGGCAACGCGGCGCGGATGAGCGTCGACCCGGACAATGCCGATGATTTGACCCATTGGTTGACGCACTACATTGCAGCGGGTGGCTGGCCGCAGTCGGATGAACAGCATGTGCCGATCAGCGAGCTGTTTCCGCCGCGCGGGATTTTCGGCTTGTACGTGCAGCAGCGGTTGGCTGAGGCGCAGGAAGTGGGCGCGCTGAACGGTTCTTCGGTTGAGCACGTGCGCGCGGAGGTGGTTGATCTGATCGCGCGGGATGATTCGGTGCAACTGACCTTGAGTAATGGTCAACGTTTGCAGGGCGCTTTCGCGGTGTTGGCCACCGGGATGTTTGCTGCTGCGCGCACGCCGCAAACCGAGTCCAGCGGCGTCAATGCAGCGGCGCTGGACCCTTGGGATGTCGCGGCGATGCGCCGACTGGATGCGCAATCGACGGTGTTGATTATCGGTTCCGGTTTGACCATGGTCGACGCCGTGGTGTCGCTCGAGCAGGCTGGCCATCGCGGGCCGATCGAAGTGTTTTCCCGGCACGGATTGCTTCCGCATGTGCGGCGCCAACCGCCGGCCTGGGTGGATTTTCTCGCTGTGGACCAGAGTCTGCGCACGCCGCGTCAATTGGTCCGCGAGTTGCGCCGCCAGTGTCGCGCGGCGCTCGCCCAAGGCATTGACTGGCAAGCGCCGCTGGACACGGTGCGCGCGCACATCGGCCGCTTGTGGAGTCAGGCGACTGATCAGCAGCGTCGGCAGTTTGTGCGGCACGTGCGGCCGTGGTGGGAAAGCCATCACCATCGCTCGCCGCCGCTCAGCGCCGAGTTGGTGGAGCGCTTGCACGGGGAAGGGCGGCTGCGTATTCAGGCGGCTTCCTTCAAGGGCTTGGCGGCGGATGGTAATGGCGGCGTGAGTATTCGCATTCGGCGGCGCGGTGAGGCTGAGGAGGTAATCGTCAGTGGCGCGGCGTTGATCAATTCCAGCGGCATCGAATACGACTGGCGGCGCGTTGCCCGGCCATTACCGCAGCAGTTGCTGGCGCGCGGGTTGATCCAGCCTGGGCCGTTGGCGTTGGGGATAGCGGCGACGGCGGATGGTGCGGTGCTGGATGCTGACGGGCGGGTTGGCGGAAGGTTGTTTGCGATGGGGCCGCCGTTGCGCGGGATGTGGTGGGAAAGTACCGCGGTGACGGATGTGGCGAGTCAGGCGAAGGCGCTGGCGGCGCGGCTGGCTGTCGAACGCTGAATCAAATCTGTGGATCAAGACGCACCTGTGGCGAGCAAGCTTGCTCGCCACAGGTTTGATGTTTGTCTTGAGTGCTTGCAGCGCCTGCCAGATCAAGCATCGATGCGCTGATGCTTGGTGCCGAACTCAGGACGGTTTTCCGCGACGTAGAGTTTGGTTTGTTCGGCGTTCTGCTGCAGATTGACGCTGCCTTTGCGTTCGGTGTCGATGCCGACAGTGTTCACGCTTTGAACCGCTTGCTGGCCGACTTTGACCGCGGCGATGGCTTGAGGCGCGGCCATGGCCGAAGTTGCGCCAAGGACGGTAAGGGCGAAGGTCAGACCAATAATGCTTTTCATGATGTTGCTCCAGAGAGTGGGAAGAAGATGTCGCCACTCTAGTGCTGGAGCCGCGCGATGAAAAAACACCCTTGCGCATAGTTGATATCGAGAGCGTTGATCCATGACTGCCGAGCGCCTACCCCACACCCGCAATCCCCCTGTAGGAGTGAGCCTGCTCGCGATGGCTGCTTAATATTCGACATTTCAGTCGCCTGGCATACCGCTATCGCGAGCAGGCTCGCTCCCACAGTTAATCGGTGTCGGTCGCGATTTCAGCGCCCAACGCAGAACCCCTGTAGGAGTGAGCCTGCTCGCGGTGGCTGCTTAATATTCGACATCTCAGTCGCCTGGCAGACCGCAATCGCGAGCAGGCTCGCTCCTACAGTTGATTGGGGGTGTATGGGCGTGTGTGATCAGTAGCGCTGATATTTCGAGCCGAACTCCGGGCGGTTTTCCGCGACGACTACACCAGCCACCAGCGCATTCCCCGGGCTGACTTGCGCCACACGTTCACGCAATTCCTGGAGACGATCCGCGCCACCTTCAGCCACACGATTCTGCATCAGACGATCCGCGCCACCCTCAGCCACACGATTCTGCATCAGCCGATCTGAACCGCCCTCGGCCACACGTTCACGCAGTTCCTGCAGACGGTCGGCGCCGCCCTCGGCCACACGATTCTGTTGCAACCGGTCCGATCCACCTTCCACCAGTAGTTGCTGAATCGAAGCGTGAGAGCCTGTAATCGGGCTGTTGGCCGACGCCAGATTCGACAAACCGAGACCGCCAACCAATGCGAGACCGAGTACCAGGGACGAGACTTTCGAGAAGTTGAACATGGGTGATTCTCCGTGCGTTTAAGTTGAGTGAGTCAGCAGCGCCGAGTAGCTCAGTGCTAGCTGGTGGTCACAGTTAAACGCCCGGGTGTATCGCTGATGTGTGCTTGTGGGCCGCGAAATCGGCGGCAACGTATCTATCGGCGGTTCATATACACGCAGATACAAATCCGCTCATGACGATGCGCCGAGCATCTCCACTGGGTACGAAAACACGTAGCCCTCATTACGCACGGTTTTGATGTAAGTGGATTCACGCGAATCATCCCGCAGCCGCTGGCGCAACCGGCTGACCAGCAAATCGATGGAGCGGTCGAACAGGTCAGCATCGCGGCCCTGGGTCAGGTTGAGCAATTGGTCGCGGCTGAGCACCCGTTGCGGATGATCGAGAAACACCCGCAGCAGACGATATTCGGCGCCGCTGAGGGCGACCATGGTGTCGTCCTCGTCGAGTAAATGGCGGGCCGTGGTATCGAGGCGCCAGCGACCAAATGCCAGCAGCCGACCGCTTTCGCTGATCAGCAGGTTCGGCGGCAGCATGCGCGTGCGGCGTAGCACGGCGTTGATCCGCGCCAGCAATTCGCGGGCGGCGAACGGTTTGGTCAGGTAATCGTCGGCGCCCATTTCCAGGCCGAGGATGCGGTCGGTTTCATCGTTGCGAGCGGTGAGCATGACGATCGGCGTGGCTTTGTGTTTGCCCGAGCGCAGTTCGCGGCACAGCAGCAAGCCGTCATCGCCGGGCATCATGATGTCCAGCACGATCAAATCCACCTGATTGGCTTCGAGGAAACTGCGCATCTGCCGGCCGTCAGCCACGACGGTGGTGCGCAGGCCGTTTTTCTTCAGGTAATTGCCGACCAGCTCACGGATCTCGCGATCGTCATCGACGATCAGAATGTGGTCCACATGTTCCATCGCCCACCTCTTGTTATTCGCCCGATTCACCCGCCACAGCACATTCCCTTTGAGGAGCCAGCCCTCTCGCGAAAGCGACCGGGCCGCCAACAGAAATGTTCGCTGTGCATTTGTATCGCACTGTATCTCACCCACCGCTGGACACGTTAAGGGATGTTAGCCGTGGTTTTACGACACATGGCAGATACCCCCGGGCGTTTGAATAGCGTCCATCAAGGCAGTCAAAACGACCTTATTCGCAGCCTGAGGAGATCACCATGAACTGGAACACACTCGCCACCGCCAGCCTGTTCGCGGCCCTGAACGTCGCCGCGTTCTCGGCGCATGCCGATGTTAAAACCTCGACCCCGGTGGCGGCCAGCACGGCTACCAGCACATCCGATTCGCTCGGCGCGCTAAAGCACGTCAAAGCCGGATTATTGGACGTGGCTTATGCAGAAGTCGGTCCTGCTGACGGCCCAGTGGTGATTCTGCTCCACGGCTGGCCTTACGACATTCACAGCTACAGCGACGTGGCGCCGCTGCTCGCAGCCAAGGGTTATCGGGTGTTGATCCCGTATGCGCGCGGTTATGGCGATACCCGCTTCCTCTCCAACAAAACCCTGCGCAACGGCCAACCGGCGGCGCTGGCCAGTGATGTCATCGATTTCATGGACGCGCTGAAGATCAACAAAGCCGTGCTCGGCGGCTACGACTGGGGCGCACGTTCGGCGGATATCGTCGCGGCGCTGTGGCCGGAGCGGGTAGAGGCGCTGGTGGCGGTCAGTGGTTATCTGATCGGCAACCAGGCGGCCGGGAAAACTCCGCTGCCGCCCAAGGCCGAGTTGCAATGGTGGTACCAGTTCTACTTCGCGACAGAGCGTGGCGAGGCCGGTTATGCGAAAAATCGCCATGACTTCGCCAAGCTGATCTGGCAAACCGCGTCGCCGAAATGGGCCTTTGACGACGCCACGTTCGAGCGCAGCGCGGCGGCGCTGGACAACCCGGATCACGTCGCCATCACCGTGTTCAACTATCGCTGGCGTCTGGGTATGGTCAAGGGCGAAGCGCAATATGAAGCGCTGGAACAACGGCTGGCCAAGGCACCCGACATCAGCGTGCCGACCATCACTCTGGAAGGCGACGCCAATGGCGCGCCGCACCCGGCCGCCGAAGATTACGCCAAACGCTTCACCGGCAAATACCAATACCGGCTGATCAGCGGCGGCATCGGCCACAACCTGCCGCAAGAAGACCCGCAAGCCTTCGCCAACGCGGTGATCGACGCGGATCAACTGTAAACAGTCGTGTTCAGGGGGTGTAATCAACCCACTTGATACCCATTCATTCAGCCAACCCCACATCCCGCCTCAGTTAACAAAAGATAACGTGGCGTCGATTGTCAGACCTTTCCAAACCCCGATAGGATAAGCCAGCTTCCGAAGGGGCTCTAGATTGCGCGTTTCAGGACCATGTTTCAGGACTATGCTCCAAAAACAGCCAATCTCGCAGCGCACCCTTACGGCGCCCTGAAAGGTTGAACGACCTAACAATAATAATGGGGGAAGGTCTATGAGTGAGCCTGTCATGGGTGTGGGTATCTGCCGCCCGCCGGCATTACGCAAAATCGCGTTGCTGGCTACAGCGCTCTCGCTGTTGGGCTGTGCTGCATGGTCGATGCCGGTGCTCGCCGCCGACGCGCCGCCGGCCGATCTGGTGTATTCGGTGGAATCCGCCAAAGCCGCAAAAAGCCTGATGCTCGACGTCGTCCACGCCGGCAAGCGCCTGGTGGCGGTCGGTGATCGTGGCCACATTCTGTATTCCGATGACCAGGGCAACACCTGGACCCAGGCCAAAGTGCCGACCCGGCAACTGCTGACCGCCGTGTTCTTTGTCGATGACCAACACGGCTGGGCCGTTGGGCATGACGCGCAGATCCTCGCCAGTGAAGACGGCGGCGTCACCTGGACCAAACAATTTGAAGACCTGAAACGCGAATCGCCGCTGCTCGACGTCTGGTTCAAAGACGTCAACAGCGGCTTTGCCGTGGGCGCGTACGGCGCATTGCTGGAAACCACCGACGGTGGCAAGCACTGGGAAGACGCCAGTGATCGCCTCGATAACGAAGACCAGTTCCACCTCAACGCCATCGCGGCGGTCAAGGACGCCGGGCTGTTCATCGTGGGCGAGCAGGGCAGCATGTTCCGCTCCGCCGACTGGGGCCAGACCTGGGAAAAGCTCGAAGGCCCATACGAAGGTTCGCTGTTCGGCGTGATCGGCACCGCTCAGCCCAACACCCTGCTGGCCTACGGACTGCGCGGCAACCTGTACCGCTCCAGCGATTTCGGCAGCAACTGGGAACAGGTCGATCTGCGGGCGGCGCGTGGTTCGCTGGAATTCGGCCTGTCCGGGGCTACGCTGCTCGACGACGGCTCGATCGTGATCGTCGGCAACGGCGGCTCGGTGATCAGCAGCAGCGACAACGGCGAAACCTTCACCGTGTTCAATCGCCCGGACCGGATTTCGGTGTCGGCGGTGACGGCTGCGGGCAATGGCAACTTGATTCTGGCAGGACAGGGCGGCGTTCGCGCCACTTCGCCAACCGGCGCCGAGCTCAGCAAATAAGCCGGGCCACATAATAATAAGGCGGAGACATGACATCCATGACAAGTCATCACCAAGACAAGGCGACGTTTCTCGAACGCCTGATCTTCAATAACCGGCCGGCAGTGATCACCATCTGCCTGCTGGTGAGCATTTTCCTGTTCTGGCAGGCCACGCTGATTCGGCCGTCCACCAGTTTCGAAAAAATGATCCCCCTCGAGCATCCGTTCATTCAAAAGATGATGGAGCACCGCAACGATCTGGCGAACCTGGGCAACACCGTGCGGATCTCGGTTGAAGCCACCGACGGCGACATTTTCTCCAAGGAATACATGGAGACCCTGCGTCAGATCAACGACGAAGTGTTCTACATTTCCGGCGTCGACCGTTCCGGCCTCAAGTCGCTGTGGAGCCCGAGCGTGCGCTGGACCGAGGTGACGGAGGAGGGTTTTGCCGGCGGTGAAGTGATCCCGCAGAGCTATAACGGCTCTCAGCAAAGCCTCGATCTGCTGCGCAACAACGTGCTCAAATCCGGCCAGGTCGGCCGTCTGGTGTCCAACGACTTCAAGTCGAGCATCGTCGATATTCCGCTGTTGGAGTCGTACCCGGACCCAGCGGATCAGGGCAAATTGCTCGCGCTGGACTACCGCAAGTTCTCCCACGAACTCGAAGACAAGATCCGCGACAAGTTTGAAAAACAGAACCCTAATGTGCAGATCCACATCGTCGGTTTCGCCAAGAAAGTCGGCGATTTGATCGACGGTCTGGTGATGGTGGTGATGTTCTTCGGTATTGCCTTCGTCATCACTTTGATCCTGCTGTACTGGTTCACCAACTGCATGCGCAGCACCGTGGCGGTATTGAGCACGACGCTGGTGGCGGTGGTCTGGCAGCTCGGTTTGATGCACTTTTTCGGTTTCGGCCTCGATCCGTATTCGATGCTGGTGCCGTTCCTGATCTTCGCCATCGGTATTTCCCACGGCGTACAGAAGATCAACGGCATCGCGTTGCAGTCCAGCGAAGCGGACAACGCGCTGACGGCGGCGCGGCGGACTTTCCGGCAACTGTTCCTGCCGGGGATGATCGCGATTCTCGCGGACGCGGTGGGTTTCATCACGCTGCTGATCATCGACATCGGCGTGATTCGTGAACTGGCCATCGGCGCGTCCATCGGCGTGGCGGTCATCGTGTTTACCAACCTGATCCTGTTGCCGGTGGCGATTTCCTATGTCGGCATCAGCAAGCGTGCGGTCGAGCGCAGCAAGAAAGACGCGCACCGCGAACACCCGTTCTGGCGCCTGTTGTCGAACTTCGCCAGCCCCAAGGTCGCACCGATTTCGATTGCCCTGGCGCTGATCGCGTTCGGCGGCGGCCTCTGGTACAGCCAGAACCTGAAGATCGGCGACCTCGACCAAGGCGCGCCGGAGCTGCGTCCCGACTCGCGTTACAACAAGGACAACAACTTCATCATCAGCAACTACTCGACCAGTTCCGATGTGTTGGTGGTGATGGTCAAGACCAAGTCCGAAGGCTGCTCGCGCTATGAAGCCATGGCGCCGATCGACGAACTGATGTGGAAGATGCAGAACACTGAGGGCGTGCAGTCGGCGATCTCGCTGGTGACCGTGTCCAAGCAAATGATCAAAGGCATGAACGAGGGCAACCTGAAATGGGAAACCCTGTCGCGCAACCCGGACGTGCTGAACAACTCCATCGCCCGTGCGGATGGTCTGTACAACAACAGTTGCTCGTTGGCGCCGGTGCTGGTGTTCCTCAACGACCACAAGGCCGCGACGCTGGACCGCGCGGTGCATGCGGTGCAGGAGTTCGCCAAGGAGAACAACAAGGATGGCCTGGAATTCATCCTCGCTGCCGGTAACGCCGGGATTGAAGCCGCGACCAACGAAGTGATCAAGGAATCGGAACTGACAATTCTGATCCTGGTGTACATCTGCGTTGCGACCATGTGCATGATCACCTTCCGTTCGTGGGCGGCGACCTTGTGCATCGTCTTGCCGCTGGTGCTGACCTCGGTGCTGGGTAACGCACTGATGGCGTTCATGGGCATCGGCGTCAAAGTAGCGACCCTGCCGGTGGTGGCGTTGGGCGTGGGGATTGGCGTGGATTACGGCATTTACATTTACAGCCGACTGGAAAGCTTCCTGCGCGCCGGGCTGCCATTGCAAGAAGCGTATTACCAGACGCTTAAGTCGACCGGTAAAGCCGTGCTGTTCACCGGTCTGTGCCTGGCCATCGGTGTGTGCACCTGGATTTTCTCGGCGATCAAGTTCCAGGCCGACATGGGCCTGATGCTGACCTTCATGCTGCTCTGGAACATGTTCGGCGCTCTGTGGCTGTTGCCAGCGCTGGCGCGTTTCCTGATCAAACCGGAGAAACTGGCAGGGCAGAAGGGCAATTCGCTGTTCGCTCACTAAGCCTCGCAGAAACACAAAAGCCGCAACCTCGGGTTGCGGCTTTTTTATGGGCGCCTCTCAGACTCAGTAAGGTTGCAACGGCAGGAAATACTGATTGGCTAGCGCCAGGTCGATGGCGCCGTGGTAGATCTGGATTTTCTGACTCGGATTTGTTGCTTTGGCCAATGCCGATTCATACGTTTCGAAACGTTGGCCCTCGGTTTTCAGATGCGCGGTGGTGAAGTGGGTTTTGTCATCCGTCAAAACAGCATAGTGAAAGTGCGCATACCACAGTGCCTTGTCGTCGCGGTTGAACAACCCATATTCCTGCATGAAATCCTTGCGCCCGGTTTTCAACTGAACTCGTTTTCCGATAGGTCTGACGTGCAGCTCGTTGCCTTGCAATAAATAGCGCACACCGACGCTGGTTGGCGGCTGCGCCAGCGTCAGGCGAGTGCGCATTCGGGTGGCCTGGGTGCGCAGGCTGAGCGCTTTGCCGTGCAGCTCGGCGATCAGCGCCGCATCCTTTTCGTTGGCCGGTGGCGCGTCTGGATGTTTATCCAGGCTATGGGCATAGCGGTCGAGTTTCTGCGCCTCGCGTTCAAATTGCTCCTCAATGTCCTTGGGCGAACTGCCGTCCTGAGAATAGCCCTCGATCTTGCGCACCTGTGCATCGACCTTGGCCAAGGCCTTTCGCGCGTCGCCCTTGAGTTGCGGATAGCTGCTTGCTGAGCGCGGTGGCTGCGTGCGCGCCTGAACGATTTCGATCCAGACATCCGGTTCGTGTTCATGGAAAGAGGCCAGTACCGTGTCATCCATGGGCGCATTGATGTCGACGATATCGCCGGCCTGATCGGTAACACGTGGGCGCAGTTCGCCGATAAACGTACCTTTGGATGTTTTGATCACACGCTTTTTGCCGACCGATGCGCTGGGCCTTGGTTTTGTTTTGCTGGTTTCCTTAGAGGTGCCAGGCGTTTGTGCTGAGCTGTCCTCGGACGAAGGCGGCTGTTCCAAGGCAAGCTGCTGAATTTCTTCGACCAGACGGTTCTCGGCATCAACGCGCATTTGATCAATGATCACCCGCATGCGGTTGAACGACGGCATCTGCAGCTCATCGGCATTAAACACCCAGATTCCGCCCAAAGCGCTTTGGGCGTTTTTATAACGCTCGACCAGGTTGTCCAGAACGGCTATGCGTTCGCTGCGTTCATAGCCCTGATTGTTCTGCAATTCGACATGCGATCGCGCCAGCAACAGCAACGGTTGAATCACCGCTTCCAGCGCAGTGGAAAGTTCTGTTCCTAACGTTTTCACGCTGAGGTTACGCAGCACGATCAAATGGAAGGCCTTGACGTTCAGCGCGGTCATTTCGCCTTCTGATCTGCCGTGGTTCAGCTCCTTGCGGATCCTTGGCCCCAAGAGTGGAATCTGTAACAGCTCCTCCATGCGCGCATCTGCCGCTTCGTAGCACGCAATCATGGTTTCGTTGATTTCGCCGGTTTGTTGCATGAACTTGAAATACCGCTGCATCACCCCATCGCCATCTGCTCTCAAGGCTTGGTAGATGTGCTGTTCACCCCCGGTAAATTCACTGTAGTTGCGCGCGGAAGCGGCTCGTTCGATGTCAGCCATCACCACTCTTTTACGAAGATTCCTGATGATGTTGCTCAGCTGAATGGCGATATTCGACTGATCTACGGGCACATCCGTCAACGTGCTTGCCTCGCGCATTTCGGCAATCAGGGCGACGTAGTTCTGCGTTTGCTTGTCCATCTCGACGACAAATCGTTCCCGGGCCGTAGCGCGCTCCTGCTCCGTGCTGGCAGGGTTCGCTTCTTTGGCGTGGAAGATGTTTTCGGCGATATCGATGCGCTTTTGCACGCGTTCCTGTTGCTCGACAAACGCTTGATAGTTCAGCTCGAGTTCGGCGATGCGTTGGCGGCGTTTTTCCCGCTCGGCGGCGATCCTTCCTTTGCGTCCGCCACCGACCAGTTGCAGGCCCCGGTCCAGCGTCCAGTTGCCTTTGCCATTGGATTTGAGCTTGATCCCGGGGTGATCGGCGTGTTCCGGATGAACCAGAAATACCTCGCCGAAACCCGGCACGATACGCACGCGAAACAACAGGCCGGCGAGGGTGGCGTACCATTTGCTGTCGATTCGGTACAGGCCGGCAAAGGGGCCGATGGCGATCGGTTGCGGCAACACAGTCGGCCAAGGCACGCGCACCTCTTTGAGTTGTCCGAACAGGCGCGCCGACGCTGAATCGCGTGCGGTCGACAGGTTGAAATCCAGCAAAGTACGCCCGCTGCCGGGTGGTTCGGAAGCTAGGCCCGGCGCCAATTCGGTGATGGCAGCGCCGGCAATCACCGGTGATTGCGCCGAGCGCCGAAGCGGCGCGAGGGCGACCGCAGATTCGCGTGAATCGCTGGAGAGCAATGCGCTTTCGCCACGGTTTTGCGCGACGTGCAGCAGCACCAAGCCAAGGTTGATCAGCACATCAACCCAGGCCTGTTCACGCGCATTCAGATCATCGCCGTCCAGCGCCGGAAGGTCTTCGATCAGGCTGTGGGTGAGTTGCAGCATCCAGCCCACCAGCATGGCCGGCCCGCGTAACAACGGCAGGATCAGGTTGTTGAACAGCAGCCATGCGCCTTCGAGAATGCTCGCCCAGCGACTTTCGGCGTTGGACACCGATTGGCGATCGGCCAGCTCGATCAACGCTTGGGCGTTGCTGCTGAACAGCCGGTTCAGCAACTGACCGTTTGCCAGCGCAGCAAGCCATTCTGCGGCTTGGTCATCGGCAAGCATTGCCGGTTGCGGTTTGTCCGGGCGGCTGAATTCATCGCCAAGGTGCATGTGCACAATGTGCGGCTCGTTGAAGCCGTTATGCTCGTAGATCGGCCGCGCGCGGTCGGTCAGCCAGGTGAGCACGCTGGTTTGCACGGGACCGCTTTGGGCGATGGCGCTCAGCAGTTGCTGGCGGCTGGAATATTGCTGCAGCGCCGGCGAGTACATCGGCCGGTAGAGAATGCGCGGGCCGTCGGCATTCAGATCGTGCGGCTCGATGATGAACATGTTGCTCACCGCATCAGGCGCAGCGTCTGCTTTGCGCTGGAAGGCCAGCGGTCGCAGGACGATTTGCTGGCCATCGACCGTCCTTTCCGCTTGCGTGCCGTGCATCAGCGCTTCGACGTAGCGATAACCCTGACGGGTGAAGCCCTGCTCGGATTTGATCGATTGTTCCAGCGCCAGCATCGGCAGATGCACCGAGAGCTCCAGTCCGAACAGCCGCGCACGTTCCTGCGCCTGCGGGGTATCGCCCAACAATTGGCTACGAATCAGTTCGGGGTAGTGTTTGCCGACATCGACGCGAGTAACCAGATCCAGCACATAGGCTTGCGTGGTCCAGTCCTGAATCAGCTGCCCGCCGGTATGCCGAATCGTCATCCGGCCGTTGGGGCGCCCGGCAAGATTGCGGATCGCCAGTTGTGTCAGGGTCATTTTCACCGGTTGCAGATAACCGCTGCCCAAATCACCGACCGGCACATGAAACGTCAGCTCCAGTTGGTCGGCGTCATAACCCGGCGCCAGCGGCTGATCCTCGAGCATCTGTTGCTGCAGCGCTTTTTTGGCGAACGTGTGGAGGTCGTCGATGCCGGTCTGAAAGCTGCGCCCGCCGGTCTTTTGCTTGATCCCGGCGAGGCTCAGCACATGCTTGCGGTAAGCCATGCGATCTACGGCGTTGGCGGTTTGCAGCCACTGCGGAATGGCTGATTGAATGTGTTGAAAGCGCATTGAGGTGTGCGCGTCGGGGGTTTGATCATCGATGAACAACGCTGCGACGTCGGTGATCGCCGCGAAGCGTTTTTCCAGTTGTGCAAGGCGCTGGCCGGCCGGAAGCTTCAGCGCGGCGAGGTCCTCCAGTTGCTGGTTCAGCAGCAGGGCGGCCTGGGTGTCGAAGATATTGCCGTCGGGCTCATAGCGTTTCCACGCGACACTGTCGGCCATGAAAGTCTGCTCAAACCGCTCGCCCCACGCTTGACCGAACGCTGCCACCGAAGGGAATGATTCGATGCTGCCGGTCACTGCGCACAGCAACACGCTTTCACCACAGATCACCAGGAGGTCGGGGCTTTGCAAGTTGATTGAAACCTCGCCCACGTGCAGGGTTGTTTCGATGACACAAGCCTGAAGGGTGCCCACCGGTGGAGGTGCGTCGAGGCGTTGCTGTTTGTCGGGATGACGGCACAGTTCACTCACAATGTCGGCGTGCTGGGCGTTAATCGCGGCGTGGCGGATCGCTGATGTTTTCAGCGTGCCGTTCAGTAAATCCCCCACCCATTGCCAGCGACTGACGCCGGCATCCACCGGTTCGTTCCAGTAATCACTCAGCGCTTGCTGAAAACCGACGAAAACAATCGCCGGCAACTCGCGTATGAGCCCGGCGATCAGTTGCATGTCGGGCTCGCGGTGGCTGGTGCTGTCTTGCTTAAGGTGTCTGGTTCCGTCGTTGGTCAGGTAGCAGGCACGGCCGAATTGCTCGTTGAGCGCCGGCGGTGTGCCGCTGGCCAGATAGGAGAGCACGACGTCGAGCAACAGCGTTAGCCGCCAGCCACCTTCGGGGTCCGGTTGGGCGAGGCGGGTGAGGAGCGGATCGAAATCCAGCAGCGGGTATTTTTCCAGCAAATCATCCTTGAGCAGGCTGGCGGTGACTGAACGCAAGGTCGGGCGGCTGTTGAACCGTTCGCTGATGGTTTGCGCGATCAGGTTTGTGTAATGGCCCGTTGCGGCGGGCAATGTTGTGGTTGGCATGATGCAATCCTTTGCATGGCTGATGCCTGAACCCTAACGCCTGAATAAATCAGCCGTGCGGTATATAGATACCGCACATTGTCGAATTTCCCTGAAACCCTGCATTGGGTTCAGTGGTTGTTCGGTGGATCGCCGCCCAACACCACGTCCAGCGCACTGCGGGCGTCGTCGAGTTGCACCAGTGTCGCGTGTCGTGCGCCGAGGGCATCGCGGTTTTCGATGGCGGTCAGGATCGCCTTGTGCCGTGGCAGCGCCAGTTCATGCAGGTTCGGCCGCTGGTTGGAATGCTTCAACGCCTCGGCGATGGCGACACCGAGCATGTTGCACAGGTTGGCCAGCAAGTCGTTGTGGGTCGCATCGGCGATGCGGCTGTGGAAGTCCAGGTCCGGTTGCAGCAAGGCTTCCGGGGTCGGCGCGGCCTCCATGCGTTGGTAGGCTTCGCCGATCGAGGCGATGTCGGCGTCGGTGGCGTATTGCGCGGCGAGCGCGGCGGCGGCCGGTTCGATGATGCTGCGCACGCTGGTCAACAAGCCGAAAAATTCATTCTGCGGACTGCTTTGCATCAACCAATGCAACACGTCCGGGTCGAGCATGTGCCATTCCTTGCGCGCCTTGACCACCGTGCCGACGCGCGGACGGGAATACACCAGACCTTTGGCGACCAACACCCGCGTGGCTTCGCGCAATACCGGCCGGCTGACCGCGTACTCTTCGCACAACAAGGCTTCGGCGGGCAGTTTGTCGTCGGGCTTGAAGCGTCCGGAGACGATCTGCATGCCCAATTCCTGGACGATGCGCGAGTGCATGCTTTTGCGATCAGAGGGTTTGCGGTAATCCATGGGGAACGGCGCGATCCTGGGCGATGGGGGGTGGGGCGCATGATAGCAGGCGCGGGCGAGGACGGTCGCCAGAGCAGGACTTCTGTAGGAGCAAAGCTTTTGTGGCGAGCGGGCTTGCCCCCGTCGGGGAGCGAAGCCCGCTGAATCAGCCGCGGCAATTGCCAATGAGTCCGCGGCGACTGATTCACGACTGCTGCGCAATCGAACGGGAGCAAGCCCCCTCGCCACACAGCCTCGGTCCCACAGAGGGCGGTGGGATCAGTGCGAGTGGCGCGGCACTTCGGAGCCGCGGCAACCGACCAGGAAGTCGAAGTCGCAGCCCTGATCCGCTTGCAGCACGTGGTCGACGTACAACTGACGATAGCCACCGACGATCATCTGCTGCGGCGGTTGCAGATCGGCCATCCGCGCCGCCAGTTCGGCGTCCGGAATGTCCAGGTGCAAACGCCCGGTGGCGCAATCGAGCTCAATGAAATCGCCTTCCTGCACCACCGCCAAAGGCCCGCCGGCCGCGGCTTCCGGGGCAACGTGCAAAACCACCGTGCCATACGCCGTGCCGCTCATGCGCGCATCGGAAATCCGCACCATGTCGGTCACACCCTGCGCGAGCAATTTGGCCGGCAGCCCCATGTTGCCGACTTCAGCCATGCCCGGATAACCCTTCGGCCCGCAGTTTTTCATGACCAGAATCGAGTTGGCATCAACGTCCAGTTCCGGGTCGTTGATCCGCGCCTTGTACATGTCGAAGTTCTCGAACACCACCGCACGTCCGCGATGCTGCATCAGTTCGGCGGTGGCGGCGGACGGTTTCAGCACAGCGCCGAGTGGCGCCAGATTGCCGCGCAACACGCAGATGCCGCCGTCAGCGCGGATCGGATTGTCGAGGGTGCGAATCACTTCGTCCTGACCGTAAATCGGCGCGTCCTTGGTGTTCTCGCCGAGGGTCTTGCCGTTGACGGTCAACGCGTCTGGATTCGGAATCAGGTTCGCCTCGCCGAGACGACGCAGCACCGCCGGCAAACCGCCCGCATAGTAGAACTCTTCCATCAGGAAGCGCCCGGACGGTTGCAGGTCGACGATGGTCGGCATGCCGCGACCGATGCGCGTCCAGTCGTCCAGGTCCAGCTCGACGCCAATGCGCCCGGCGATGGCTTTCAAGTGAATCACCGCGTTGGTCGAACCGCCAATGGCTGCGTTGACCCGAATCGCATTTTCAAAGGCTTCTTTAGTGAGGATTTTCGACAGCCGCAAGTCTTCGCGAACCATCTCCACCGCGCGCATGCCGGACATGTGCGCCAACACATAACGGCGCGCATCCACTGCCGGAATCGCCGCGTTGTGCGGCAGTGAAGTGCCTAGTGCTTCGGCCATGCAAGCCATGGTCGACGCGGTGCCCATGGTGTTGCAGGTACCCGCCGAACGCGACATGCCGCCCTCGGCCGCGAGGAAATCGTCGAGGGTGATTGTGCCTGCTTTCACTTGCTCGCTGAGCTGCCAGACCACCGTGCCCGAGCCGATGTCCTGGCCCTTGTGCTTGCCGTTGAGCATCGGCCCGCCAGTGACAACGATCGCCGGGACGTCGCAACTGGCGGCGCCCATCAACAATGCCGGAGTGGTTTTGTCGCAACCGGTCAGCAGCACCACGCCGTCGATCGGGTTGCCGCGAATGGCTTCTTCGACGTCCATGCTCGTCAGGTTGCGGGTGAACATGGCGGTGGGGCGCAGGTTCGATTCACCGTTGGAGAACACTGGAAACTCGACCGGCCAGCCACCGGCCTCGATCACCCCGCGTTTGACGTGCTCGGCGATCTGCCGAAAGTGCGCGTTGCACGGGGTCAATTCCGACCAGGTGTTGCAGATGCCGATGATCGGCTTGCCGTGGAACTGATGGTCGGCGATGCCCTGATTCTTCATCCAGCTGCGGTACATGAAGCCGTTTTTGTCGGCGGTGCCAAACCATTGGGCGGAGCGCAGGGTGGGTTTCTTATCAGCCATGATCGATTCTCTTATTGTATGACTATATTGTTCGAGCTGACGCTTAACATAAGCGCAAATCTGCGGATTTGGAAGTGTTGCTAGCTTAAATAGTATTACTATATAGTCTCGCTCAACGGAGGGATGGCCCTGGCGGTTTTCCGCGAGAGGCGTCCCCCGAGGTTCTATAACAACAACAATCGGAGACCGATCTCATGAGCCAGGAATTGCGGCTTATTCGTCGCATCACGCTGAAACTGATTCCCTTCCTGATCTTGCTGTATCTGATCGCCTATGTGGATCGCTCCGCCGTCGGCTTCGCCAAGCTGCACATGGGCGCCGACATCGGCATCGGCGATGCGGCTTATGGCCTCGGCGCCGGGCTGTTTTTCATCGGCTACTTCCTGTTGGAAATCCCCAGCAACCTGATGCTCGAACGCTTCGGCGCGCGGCGCTGGTTCGCGCGAATCATGGTCACCTGGGGCGCTATCACCATCGGCATGGCGTTCGTCCAGGGGCCGCACAGTTTCTACGTCATGCGCTTTTTGCTCGGCGCCGCTGAGGCCGGGTTCTTCCCGGGCGTTCTCTACTACATCACCCAATGGTTTCCGGTGCGCCATCGCGGCAAAATCCTTGGTTTGTTCATCCTTTCGCAGCCGATCGCGATGATGATCACCGGGCCGGTGTCCGGCGGTTTGCTCGGCATGGACGGCACCCTTGGGCTGCACGGCTGGCAATGGCTGTTTATCGTCATCGGCACGCCAGCGATCCTGCTGACCTGGCCAGTGCTGCGCTGGTTGCCGGACGGTCCGCAACAGGTGAAATGGATGGACCAGGCCGAGAAGGACTGGCTGACCGGCGAGCTGAAAAAAGACCTCGCCGAATACGGCCAGACCCGTCACGGCAACCCTCTGCATGCGCTGAAAGACAAACGCGTGCTGCTGCTGGCGCTGTTTTATCTGCCGGTCACTTTGAGCATTTATGGTTTGGGCCTGTGGCTACCGACCTTGATCAAACAGTTCGGCGGCAGCGACCTGACTACGGGTTTCGTGTCTTCGGTGCCGTACATTTTCGGGATCATCGGTTTGCTGATCATTCCGCGCAGTTCCGACCGTTTGAATGATCGCTACGGCCACTTGGCGGTGCTTTATGTGCTGGGTGCGATTGGTTTGTTCCTGAGTGCCTGGCTGACCTTGCCGGTCGCACAATTGGCGGCGCTGTGTCTGGTGGCGTTCGCGCTGTTTTCCTGCACCGCGGTGTTCTGGACCTTGCCGGGCCGGTTCTTCGCCGGGGCCAGTGCGGCGGCGGGGATTGCCTTGATCAACTCGGTCGGCAACCTCGGCGGCTACATCGGGCCATTCGTGATTGGTGCGCTGAAGGAATACACCGGCAATCTGGCCTCGGGTTTGTATTTCCTGTCTGCGGTGATGGTGTTCGGGCTGGTACTGACGGGCGTGGTTTACCGCTTGCTCGAGCGCAAGCACGTGCTGCCCGCCGATCAGTTTGCCGCCAGCGCCCGGGGTGCGACGCGTACTTGAGCCATCACCCATATCCACTGTGGGAGCGAGCTTGCTCGCGATGGCGGCTGAATATTCAGCATTGATGTCGACTGGCAGCCCGCAATCGCGAGCAAGCTCGCTCCCACAGGGTTCAGCGCCATATACGAGATTTGTTTACGGGAGAATTTCATGCGTTTAGTTCAATTCGAGTTAAGTAACGGCGAGCGCCGGGTTGGCGTGGTTGAAGGCGCTTTGATCCGCGAAGTGCAAGATGCGCGCACCGTGCGTGACCTGGCGCTGGCCGCGATCGAGGCTGGGGTCAATCTTCAGCAACAAGTGCAAACCCACGGTTTGGGCAGCAGCCACGACTATCCAGAGCTGCTGGCCAACTTGCGCATTCTGCCGCCGCTGGATCACCCGGACCCGGCGCACATGCTGGTCAGCGGCACCGGTCTGACCCATTTGGGCAGCGCCTCGGCGCGCGACAAAATGCACCAGCAAGTCGGCGATGAAGCCGCAATGACCGACACCATGCGTATCTTCAAGTGGGGCGTCGAGGGCGGTAAACCGGCGGCGGGCGAGGCGGGCGTGCAACCGGAATGGTTCTACAAGGGCGACGGCAGCATCGTCGTGCGCCCGGGCCAGTCGTTCCCGCTGCCACCGTTTGCCGAAGACGCCGGTGAAGAGCCCGAGCTCAGCGGTCTGTACGTCATCGGCCACGACGGCAAGCCGTATCGCCTCGGTTATGCGGTGGGCAACGAGTTTTCCGATCACGTGATGGAACGCAAGAATTACCTCTATCTGGCCCACTCCAAATTGCGCAGTTGCAGTTATGGTCCGGAACTTCGCGTCGGTGAGCTACCCCAACACTTGGCAGGCACCAGTCGCATCCTGCGCGACGGTGAAGTGCTGTGGCAGAACGAGTTCCTCAGCGGCGAGGCCAATATGTGCCACAGCCTGGCGAACCTCGAGTATCACCACTTCAAGTACAGCCAGTTCCTGCGACCGGGAGATGTGCACATTCACTTCTTCGGCACCGCGACCCTGTCCTTCGCCGATGGCATCCGCACCCAACCGGGTGATGTGTTTGAAATCAGTCAGGCTGAATTCGGCGCGCCTTTGATCAACGGCATCGCGCCGGTGGCAGCGGCATTCGAACCCGGCACCGTCGGCACCCTTTAAGGAGATTTTCATGACCCAGATCCTTGGCCACAACTACATGGGCCACAACTACATCGGCGGCCAGCGTAGTGCAGCTGGCTCGATCAAATTGCACAGCGTTGACGCCAGCACTGGCGAGACTTTGCCGCACGATTTCGTACAGGCCACCCCGGAAGAAGTCGACGCCGCCGCCAAGGCTGCCGCCAGCGCTTATCCGGCTTATCGCAGCCTCAGCGCCGAGCGCCGCGCGCAATTTCTTGACGCGATTGCCGACGAACTGGACGCCTTGGGCGATGACTTCGTCGCTGTGGTGTGCCGCGAAACCGCATTGCCCGCCGGGCGCATTCAAGGCGAACGCGGTCGCACCAGCGGGCAGATGCGTTTGTTCGCCAAAGTCCTGCGTCGCGGCGACTTTTATGGCG